>CAMBRH010000183.1 GCA_945870115.1 Chitinophaga pinensis
AGAATCATTAAATTTTACTTTTAATGGAAAAAGTGATTGGTTTTTGCCTTCAAGAGATGAACTAATCGAAATGTACTATAAATTATTTCTTCTAAATATGGGAAATTTCGCAAGTAATACTTTTTATTGGTCATCTTCTCAAGATCTTAATTTTACTCAGAATGCCTGGTGCGTAAAAATGACGGCTGGTTTAGGTAATGTATTTTCGCAAAGTAAAGACTTTACTAGTAAAATTAGACCAATACGCAAATTTTAATTGCTATGTATAAAAAAATAACTTTTATTCTTTTTATCTTTTATTCCATTTCTAATTTCTTTTTTTCACAAATTGAAGTGGATTTTGACACGACAAAACTTTCAAAAGCCTTTTCTCCTGACTATTTGCAAACAACGATTTATCGGAATGGAGATTCATTAAAAGTTTTAAGTGAGAAAGACGGATTTGAAATGTGGCAAAAAGCAGCTAAAGAAAATAAACCATGTGTTTTAATAACTGAAAACAGAGAATATTTATATAACTTTGCCGCAATTGAACGCGGAGATTTGGCACCTATTGGATATAAAATACCGTTTGCGCTTGAATTTCAGAATTTTATTTTTGATTACAATAATAAAAAAATTGAGATTAAAAGAACTCCTTATATAGATGATGGAGGTATTTATAAAAATGATTTTAGTTTTCAAAAATTTTGGTGTAACGATAAAATACCAGATTCATATGAAAAGGGTTATTTAAAAGCAAATGAATATGGATATAGCACTAGCTATAATCTAACTAAGAATCAAAAAGATAAAGAAAAATTGTCCAAGAGATATGGTTTTCCTATAATTTTAAAATATAATGTAAATGAATATATTTATAAGTTAAGTTATTCATATAAAAGCCTACTGCCAAAACAATATAATTCATTGTTAAATGAAATTATCGTAACAATTCAAAAAGCAGAACTTTCTCCCACAGGTTCACATGTATTATCCAAATTGATTGGTTTTGATTCAACAGGAGTTAATTCTTCAAGTTTTTATAATGCTAGAGAAAAATCAAGTGTTTCTTTTTCTCTAGCAATAGATAAACTAATAAATAATTGGACAATTTATCCACAATTTTTCGAAAAACCAATTCAAGCATGGGACTATATAAAAATTGAATATATTAAAACCATATTAGAAGAATCCTATAGTGAGAATCATAAGTTTTTTGAAGAAAGGGGTAATTCTTTAAATTCAATGGTAAGCGGGATAGACAAATATAACTTAAAGTTTAACAAATATGATATTGAATTAAATATTAATAAAGACTCAACTTACCAAAGATTTTGGAAAGAAAATGTTGTTTATGATATAAAAGCAAAAAGTTATTTAAATTCAATGAGATGTTTGTGGGGGGGAGGATTTAATGGTTCCACAAAAGGTTATGCTTTTGAAAACAGAATTAAAAATAAATTTGGTCGTTCATTAATTAGAATAATAACTCCAACGGCAGGTGTATTAGCTATAAGTTCATTTATTAGTAAAAAATATTATTATGACAATTATATCTCATCAATAAATCGCAACTCAATAGATAAAAGCGCTTATAAAATAGCAAATTCCTTTCAAAAAGTTTTTCTTACTTCTTTAGCTGTTTATGGTTCCATAGCTATAGTTGATTGTACTTGGTCAATAAAAGAAACTAGAAGAAACAAAAAGAATCTTAATTCCATTCGTTCTAGTTTGAAAAGCCAATTTCCGAAAGGATTATCAGTAATTACTGTTCTTTAGTTTTACGTTTTATTAGTAAACAAGTAAATAAAATCTCAACTATACTTCTTACATCAATATTATGTAGAAAAAAGAACTTAATATGTGATTTAGGTTCTATTCTCACTAAAATAAACTTATAAAGCTTTTATCTCCAATTACTAGAAATATGTTTTAGAGTATTCCTTTATAAAAAAGTCTAGAATTGTGTTAATTATTCAAAACCGTCTCAGCCCATTAATTATTCTTAGCTATTTTTACTATTTCATAATTATCTTTGTTATAATATAGTTTTAAAAAGTAAATTCCATCTGCAAATTCTGAAATATCAATGATTGTTGAACTTAGTGAATTTTTTGAAAGTAAGTTTCCTTTATAGTCCATGAGTTCATAAGAAATTTGCAAATCACTTGGTATGTCAATATTGAAAATGCCAGTTCCAGAAGGGTTTGGATATACATTAAACATGGTTTTATTGTTTTCATTTACACCTAAATAATTAATTATTAAATTTAAGGTAATTATGCTGTCACAACCGTTTGCATTAAGAATAGTTTGTTGATATGTTCCTGAAAGATTGTAAGCAATGTTGTTTAATATGAATAAATTTATAGCTGAGACGTATAGTTGTGAAAAAGTTTCGTTACCAACGTTTAGCGTCAATTGATCACTATTTTGACAACCATTTGCATCGGTGCCAATTACATTATAGATGTTTGTTCCAGCAAGTGGAGAAAAGGTAGTTTGATTGGGAAAACCATTATCCCAAGTATATGAGACAGCGCCTTGACCTGAAAGAGTATAATTATTTCCAACACAAAAACTTGAATCACTTCCTGCAAAAACATTTGGCAACGGATTTACGTTAATATTAATTTGATCAGTATTTTGGCAGCCATTTACATCTGTTCCAGTGACAGTATACACATTGCTGTTTTGTATATTAAATGCAACACCGTTCAATACGCCATTATTCCAAATATAAGTACTTGCTCCGTTTCCAAAAAGTGTGACACTACTGTTTTCGCAGATGTTAAAATCATTTCCTGCACTTACAACAGGTAAATTATATACACCTACCGTTACTTGGTCATTATTATTACAACCATATACATCAGTCCCAATTACGTTATAAGTTAAGGATGATGATGGGTTGAAATTTTGGCCATCTATTACACCATTATTCCAAGTATAACTTACACCACCTGATCCTGTTAATATGATATCGGAATTTTGACAAATTACAGTATCATTACCAGCATTTATTATTGGTAATGGATTTATTGACACAGTAACTTGATCACTATTTTGGCAACCATTAAGGTCAGTTCCAATTACTGTGTATGTTAATGTTGAAGAAGGGATGAAGGATTGACCATTAATTATACCATTATTCCAGGAATAATTTACAGCACCTGCACCCGCCAAAGAAATATTCTGATTTTGACAAACTGCAACATCATTTCCAGCAAAAACATTAGGTAAGGGATTTACATTAATATTCATTTGATCGGTATTTTGACAGCCATTCAAATCTGTTCCAGTTACTGTAAAGCTGGAGCTAATTATTGCATTCCAGGACATATTATTTATCATTCCATTATTCCAAGTATAAGTAAGTGCTCCTGAACCGCTAAAAAGATAGGATTGATTGTAACATAAAGTTATATCACTGCCAGCTGAAACATTAGGAAGCGAATTAATCTGGACTTGCAAAGTGTCCGCGTCATTGCACCCATTTATATTTGTGCCAATTACTATAACAGTTGTATTTGTTGACGGTGTTATAGTTTTATTTGCACCAACACCTAATCCATTGTTCCATCCAAAATTTGTTGCCCCATTTGCAACAAGATTTAAATTTTGACCAATACAAATTGCTGTGTCATTTTGAAAATTTAAATTTACAATTGGCGATTGCAAAATTTCAATGGTATTAGAATATTGTGAAGTTGCACATGTCCCAGTTCCAGTTATAGTATTTGTAACTGAATAAATTCCATTTGCACTTAATTCAAAATTAATTAATCCACTTTGACTATCAATATTCAAACCAATTGGCGTTGAGCTGAATGTTCCTATTAACCCATTATTAGTCATAACAGGGAATACATTTCCTACTTGACAATTAGAAGTTGGTATTGAAAAATCAGTAATGAAATTATCAACTATTTTCACCTCAAAAGTATCGATTCTAAAACAATATCCTGGTGTTTGATACACTACAATAAAATCACCATTTCCTGAATTAAGCAAATCAATTTCTCCAGTATTTGAATTTATTACGGTATTTCCAGAAAAGACTCCATTTGGAGTTCCATTATTAATTGGAAAAGGATTTGTATCATCGATACAAAAAAGTGAACTACTATAGTTGAAATTAGCAACGTCAATACTATTAACTGTGATTAAAATCGATGATGTATCTTGACAATTGTTTTCATCAATACCAATTATTTGATATTGCGTAGTACTAGTTGGAAACACCAAATTATTGCCTCCTTGTGGTAAAGAATTATTCCAATTTAAAAATGGTGCCCCACTAGCTGTTAAAGTTATGGAATCACCAATGCAAATATTTTGACTTGCAGAGGTAATTAAAGTTGGGTAATTATTTACGTCTACTTGTAAAGTATCAAAATTTTCACAACTATTAAGGTCAATTCCTTTTAGAATATAAGTTTTATTAGTGTTTGGAACGTCGAAAACCGAACTATTTGTGCCCAAGACATTATTCCATTCATAGTTGGAGGCGCCATTTGCTTGCATAAATACCGTATCACCTAAGCACAAAATATTATCTGCATTAGTAATTTGAACTGTTGGTAAAGCAAAAATCTCAATATTGAAAGAAAATTGACTTGAAAAACAAGAACCATCTGTAATAATTGTATTAGAAATTGAATAAATTCCGGGTGATTCTAGGGTTAAATCTATTTCTCCAGAATTCAAATTTAAACTATTCAAATTTGGAGTTGATGTGAAAATACCAACTGTTGAATTTGAATTCAAAGTTGGAGAAATTGAGTGGTCTTGGCACATTACATCAATGTAAGAAAAGGAAGATTGTGTTGATGACACAATTGTAATTGTTTTAATAATTGGATTTCCACAATTATTTGCATCAGCATATGAAACATTAAATACTCCTTCGCCCGAAGAAGTCAAATCAATATTCCCTGAAAATGGATCTATGACACAATTATCGCATGAAAAAGTTCCTCCTTGCGAAAATAAAACTGTAGGAGTAGGATTTGTTCCGTCGATGCAAAAAGTATTTGAATTATAAGCAAAATCAGCCAAAGGATTTCCACTTATTGAAACCATTAAAGTATCCGTATTTTGGCAGTTATTTGCATCAATGACTTTATATGTTACACTATGTGTACCTATTGTATGATTTGAATAAAAACCGCTGCTGTCTATTCCAGTTCCAATCCAAAAACCACCCAAGGGATTTGCTGGCACAAGCGTAAAATCTACAAAATTGTAGCATAAAGTAAGGTCATTACCTGCAAATACCAAAGGTAAATTATTTACTTCTATTGATACTTGCCCAAATGCTGTGCAATCATACTCGTTATTATAAGCGGTAACATTATAGGTTGTATTCATTTCTGGATTTACAATATTTGAAACATTTTGCAAACCATCATTCCATTGATAGATAAGATAATTACCACTCTCATTTAGAATAACTGTTTCTCCAGAACAAATTGTATCATTACTTGAAAGTGTAGGTGGAGGTAAAACATTAATTGTTATACTTGCGCAATTATTACTCCAAATTCCATTTTCAAAATTTCTAGCAAAATATGTTGTAGTGTCATTTGGAAAAACAGTAATATTAAGACCTGAACCGATAGAATTTATTGTGTTACATGTACCTTCAAACCAGTAAGTCGTTCCAACTGAATTATTGACTGTTAAATTTACAGGATAATCAGAACAAGTTGTTTGAGAAATTAAAAAAGCATCAGGAATTATTGATAAAGGAGAAGCAGTTGGTAGTGATGTATTTTTAAAATAGTAAAAATTCCCTCCATTTTCACCGGCCATTATATCTAAATATCCATCATCATCCAAATCTACAAAAGTTGGACTCGAATATGAACCAATGTCAGTTAATGAAAAAGGATTGGTTTGAGCTGCTGCAAAGGTGGGGTTTGAACTTGTACCTGTATTTTGAAAATAATAAAACGAACCGCTAATATCACCTGCCAAAACATCCAAATCTCCATCGCCATCCAAATCTCCAAAAGTTGTTGACAAAAATCTACCAATTTCAGTTAGTGAGAACGGATTGGTAGCTACCCATGCAAAGGAAGGAGCTGAGCTTGTACCCGTATTTTGAAAATATTCAAAACTTCCAGCATATACGCCTACCATCATATCCAAATCCCCATCACCATCCAAATCTGCAAAATTAGGATGAGGATAATTACCAACATTTAATAATGAGAATGGATTGGTTTGCTCTACTGCAAAAGCAGGAGCCGAGCTTGTACCGGTATTTTCAAAATATTTAAAGTTGCCTCCAGATACCCCTGCCATCATATCCAAATCTCCATCACCATCCAAATCGGCAAAAGTTGGATTCGAATAATTATAAACCAAAGTTAATAAAAATGGATTGGTTACCACTGCTGCAAAAACAGGAGCCGAGCTTGTGCCAGTATTTTGAAAATATTTAAAATTTCCTGAAGTCTCACCTGAAATCATATCCAAATCTCCATCAGCATCTAAATCTCCATAAGCTATTGACGAAAAATTACCAATATCTGTTAATGAAAATGGATTAACTTGCACTGCAGCAAAAGTTTGAGCTTTTAGGTTATTGCTTATAAATAAAGCTATAAAGCAAGTCAAGGCAATTTGAGCAAATCTTCCTTGATTTAATCCTTTTATTGCGTTTACTTTTAAGTTTAAAGTAAACATTCGTTTTCTAAATACTTCTTGCTTTTTATTGTTTTTACCTTCACTTTTCATTTTCCTAAATTTTGGTTTAGATAAACTGGTTTACAAATATTTGCGCAAGAGTATCGAAGACAATAGGCGCTTAATTTTTTTAAACACTTAATTCGCATACCTATTTTAGCTAGGTTTGAATTAACCAACTTTCTTTCTTGATGTTTGTTTTTGATGTAAATGATAATTGATTGACTTTTAGTGTAAATAACTCCAAAAAACATTGGAAATAAAAAACAACTTATCTTAAAGATTTGGTACATGATTTTCACATTTAAAGAAACCAAATATACAATAATTTTTAGATTTTATCAAAAATTTCTTTTTTTGAGAGCTTTACTGGTTTGTATTTTATGGTTGCTTA
>CAMBRH010000184.1 GCA_945870115.1 Chitinophaga pinensis
GAATCTCCACCTGCAATAAATGAAATTTTTGTATCTGCAGAATTTGAAACAGTTGAAACATGGAAAATTCGAGATTTTCCTTCAGAATCTTGAATATAAAAATAATATTTCGTTGAAGGATTCAAATTTTTCAATCTCACAAAATGTGAATTTAAACTTTTTGCTTTGTTTGAAGTCGAAATCGAAACTTTGTTTGAAAAAACTTCTTTTTGAGAATCAGTATCGTAAAATAAAACTGGATCTTTTCCACTCGTTTGATTCCATCCAATTGTAAAAGCTGTTGCAGCGTTTGAATTAAACATTGCACGAACGTGTTCAACTTTTGAAAAAGAATGAAAACTTAACAAACTAAAAATTAAAAGTGAAAAATAATTTTTCATAAAAGAAATTTAAAATAAAAATAAAAAATCCTCTAAAGAAAAATACAATAGAGGATTTAAATAAAATGTTTATGTATTAATCTTCGATAATTTCGATTCCTAAAATTTTATCACCTTCAACAATGTCATCTACAAAATCAACTCCTTCAATAACCTTACCAAAACAAGTATGATTTCTATCTAAATGAGAAGTTTGCTTTCTTGAATGGCAAATAAAAAATTGTGATCCACCTGTATTTCTACCAGCATGGGCCATAGAAAGCACTCCTCTATCGTGAAATTGATTTTCTCCTGTTAATTCACAATCAATCTTGTATCCAGGTCCACCTGCTCCTGTTCCATTTGGACAACCACCTTGAATTACAAAATTTGGAATTACACGGTGAAAAGTTAGTCCATCATAAAATCCTGATTTTGCTAATTTAACAAAATTTGCGACAGTATTTGGTGCATCTTTATCATAAAAAGTAACGTGCATGTCACCTTTTGAAGTTTTAATTATTCCTTGCATTATTTAATTTTTAAATACAAAAATAATGAAAACATATTAGAAAAATGAAATTTGGTGAAAATAGAATTTTTCTATGCCATTTTTAAGGATATAAAATTTATTAAATCTGCAAATTTTTCTTTATTTCTTTCTATATAATTATCAGTTACGCTTGTTAATTTTTCAAGTTGGACCGTTGAAAGCGAATCAGATAGAAATTCATTGTCTAATTCTGGTTGATACCGAAAATAAATTAATTTTCTATCGAATTTAGCAATTTCTGTTAATTGATTATCAACTTCGATACTTTGCTTGTGGTTCAAACTTAAATTCTCAGACTTAAATCCGCCAGTTCCAATACTTACAAGAATTATTGGCTCATCTTGATAAAACATTCTTGCATAATCATAAGCCATCAAAGCTGGATTTTGATAACAAAATTTAGCATCAATCAGTTCATTTTTATCTAAAAACAATGGAGGGAAAACATTTTCTGCTGCAGAACATGCACGCATTACTTTTGATAAGGATAAATCTCTATATCGATCTGAAGAATTTGAAAAAGTACAGGTTTCTTTGTGCGTTTTATTATAACTTACAAATAAAAAATGATTTTTAAAACTGCCCATTTTAACCTTACCAAAGAAATGTTCTAATACAAAAGCTAAAGGAAAAGTAGAATTTCCAGAATCTATTCCTATATTTTGATTAAACATTTGGGAACCTTTTCTTTCGTAAAAGTGTAATAAATCACTTGGTTTGTATTTTGATCGTTGATTTTCATCTTTAAGCATCAAAGCACCTGTAAAAATGGAACTAGTACTAGTACTTGAGAAAACATCAACCCAAGAAGTAACATCTAAACTATTATCACATTCAGATAAAGAGCGGTGAAGATAATCTAGAATTTTAAGTGGAATTACACCAAGTAAACCTCCACCATCAATAGACAATATTACTCTATATTTACAAACCATGTTGTAAATTAGAGAATATTATCAACAAAAACAAATATTCAAGTGGTAAATGAATATAACTTGCTTTTCATCGATTATTTCACTCTTAAAGAACGACCAATTTGTAAAGTTGTAGTTTGACGGATCCCGTTTAATTGACAAATTTTAGAAATTGTTGTCCTATTTTTTCCTGCTATTTCAGATAAAGTATCTCCTGATTTTACTTTATAATACTTTTTAGTTGAAGTAACTGGCTTAGTTACAATTGTTACAGCTTCACCATGTTCGTCTGAAGTTGAATAATAATCTGTTGGTTTCGCTCCTGGTCTAAAAATACCTTTGTGAACAAATAAATTCTGATCTTTTACATTTTTAGTAGCTACATCAATTATTTCTTCTGGATTTATTGGTGCATCATAGAATCGAACTTCAAAATGTAAGTGTGAACCTCTAGAACGCCCTGTATTTCCACCTAAACCAATTACATCTCCAGCTTTTACTTCCGTATTTGGTGCAACCATTAATTTACTTAAATGTGCATAAAAAGTTTCTAATCCATTATAATGCCTAACAATAATTAGGTTTCCAAAACCGCCATCATTCCATTTTGCATACCTGATTTTTCCAGACCAACATGAACGAACAGTATCTCCAGTGTTTAGATTAATATCTATTCCATTGTGGTATCTTCCTTTTCTATATCCGTATCTTGATGTTACGTATCCATCGAAAGGCATTACAAATTTTGAGTGAATACTATCTCCAACGCATAGCCAAACAGTATCTTTTAACTTAGATAAGTCATTTATTTTTTCAGATGTAAAACAAACCTCATTATCCCAAGTTTGCACAAAATTCAATAAAGTGTCATTACTAAACCTATTGTAGATTTGTTCATTTAAAACTCCATCAAATCCAATATCACTTACTAATTCCCATGTTCTATCGGAGTAAATAATCATTTTACCTTGAGAAGTTTCAATCGTATCTAAGGCAAATTGACCAAAAGCAAATAATTGGTAAAACAAAGTAAGAAATAGCAATATTTTTTTCATATTTTAACTTTTTGGAGTAATAAATTGTTAATAAATTATTACTTAGTTTTTTCAAACAAGCAAAGTTAATGAATATTTCTTATATATCATCGAACATCCATAATAAAAATATCATAAAACAAATGTTCATTACTTTTCACTAAGTCCATCAATCCCTTTTCTCCATAGGCTTCTGAGGGTGGAATTAGAACCCACATTTTATCTGATCTTTTAGCATTTATTAACGATTTTTTCAAACCTTTTACAATTCCAAAATCAGAAAAACGGAACACAAAAGCCTTATTTCTTTTATAACTAATATCATATCTAGGATTTGACGCTGTTCCAACCATGTAGTGAAATTCAATTTCACTTTTTTCATTTGCCAAATTTTTTTCGCCTTTATTTTCCTCCAAAAGCCAAATTTTTGTACCATCAATTTCTTTTGTTGGTTTAATTTTTCCAACAATTTTTACCCTAACTCGGTTATTGGAATTTGGAGGAATTAATCCTTTTACGGAGGCTTTCCCTCTAGCCATTTCACTAGGTAAATAAACCTCAACAAAATCACCAACTTTTAAAGTTCTAAAAGCGATATCCCAACCGGGAGTTTGCATCCCATACCCTACTATAAAAGGCAACCAATCTTTTTTTAGCAATTTATTTCCATCGACAAAAGTGTTATCATCTAAAAGTACTTCGTAATTAATTTGTGCTACTTCTCCATCTTTTAAGGCATTTCCTTCTCCGTGAATAAAATACTTAACTTTTATTCCATTGCTTAAATTTACTTCTGATACTTTTTTGGTAGGCTTTAAACTTAAATCCGCCAATTCCTTTTTTAGCTCAGCTTTTTCTTTTGGAGTTAATTCAACTTTATCAACTTTTAAATTGTCCTCCTTTGACTTCTCTACCCCATCTGGTTTACAAGAAATAAAAAACAAGCAAATTAAAATACTTAAATATGTAATTTTCATGTATTAAAAATTTAAAATTATTTTGAAATCAATCCAACCAATTCAATATCGATTACTAAAACTGTTAAGGGCGGAATTTTGTCATTATCTCCCAAAAGTCCATGAGCCAAATGACTTGGGATAATTAATTTTGCTTTATCACCAATTCTCATTTTTTTTATTCCCTCTTGAACTCCGGTTTCAATATCACTTTTGTCGATTTCAAAGGTTTCTTTTTCATCTTCTTTTGTTTCGTAGCATAATGTTCCGTCTAATAAATTGATTTTATATTTCACTTGAGCAAATAAACCCGAAACTGCCTTGTCACCAATTCCATTTTTATAAATATAATACCTTAAGCCTGAACCCGTTTTTGTCGTTTTCCAAGAACTCCGATTTGCCAAATACATTTTAATATCTAATTCTTCTTCCAATGCAAAATTTTTATTCATTTCAGAAGATTGATCTTTTGACCATTTAATTTCTTTTTCTTTCACCTCTTCATCTGGAGAACAAGAGAAAAATGAAAAACTACAAATTAAAATAAAAAATACTTTTATTGCTTTCATTCAAATATAATTTGGAATTACTTTTTCAAACAATTCAATTGCATCATTTAGCTTACCTTCAAATTTTCCTCCAGCAGCATTGGCATGTCCACCTCCATGAAAATATTCATTTGCTAGCATATTTATTGGGTTTTCTCTTCCTTTTGAACGAAAAGATATTTTTATTGTTCCATCTTTTTCAGCGAAAAATGCAGCAATTTTTACTCCTTTTATAGAAAGAGCAACATTTACCAATCCTTCCGTGTCGCCTTTGTCATGCTTAAATTGACTTAATTCTTCTTCGGATAGGGAAATATAGGCCACTTTTTCATCAAGAATAACCAGTTTTTCAGATGTTGCAAAACCTCTTAATTTTAGTTTGTCTTGTGTGTTATCATCAAATGTATTTTCATGAATTTCGTCATTCTTAACTCCAACATCTAATAATTTAGCAATAATTAAATGTGTTTTAGCTTTTACAGAATTGAATCTAAAAGAACCAGTATCTGTCATTATTCCTAAATACATTGGCGTTCCAATTTGTGCATCTAGCAAATCTAAGTTTTCTGATTCTTCAATCAATTCGTAAATTAGCTGACATGTTGAACATGAATTTGTATCGCTCCAATTGATATTTGCAAAGCCAGAAGGATTCAAATGGTGATCCATCATGATTTTGAAAGCTGAAACTTGCGATAATATTTCTCCCATTTCATTGCCCATTCTTGATGGTTCATTATAATCAAGGGAAAAAATCAAATCAGCAGAGTTTAACAATTGTTCAACTTCCTCTTTATTTTCTTCAAAATTTACGATTAAATTTACGTCTTCTACCCATGATAAAAATTTCGGGCAAGGATCTGGATGACAAATTGAAGCTGATTTATTTAATTTTTTTAAAAATTGAAAAAGTGCTAAGCTACTTCCAATAGAATCACCATCAGGAGATTTGTGAGAAGTAATAACAATATTATTTGAATTTTTTATTTGTTCAATGATTTGTTGAGAAATATTCATATTTTGTATAACGTGAAAAGCCCCGTTTTGTTACGAGGCTTTTGAATTTTATATTCATTAAAGAACTATATTATTTACAATCCGATAATTGTTGTTTTCTTATCTAAAATTAAAACTCCAATACACAATGGTTTTTTGTTTTCATCGTCTTCTAGAGTAATCGTAACACTAATCATCATTTTTCTTGTTTTATCAGTAGTAATTTCAATTACTTGATCTTGTTCAACCGATGAAATAACTTTTTTCTCCTTTTTGAAATTACCTTTTTCATCTTTTTCAGTAACCATTTCATACAATTCAACCACTAAAGTTCCTTGAGATGGATCTTGCATAGCTGCAAAGATTTTATAATCCATATTTGCCTGAGCAATGAAAGCCATTTCATATGCTTCACCACCTTTTAAAGCTCCGGATTTTGATTGAGTTGATACTCCAAAACCTCCTTTATCTTTTACTCCTTTTACAATTTTCTCTGGCAAAGCACATTGTGCGTTAACACTATTACTTGCAAAAATCAAGGTTAAAATCGCTACTAATTTTCCTATTTTTTTCATCCTAATTTACTATTTCGTTTCTTAATTTATTAATTTCTGCTTTCAAATTATCAAAAGTAACTTGATTTAACGTGCAAGAATCTCCACCTGAAAGAGAAATTTTACCATTTGTTTTTGATACTTTCGTTTCAGCAGTCTTACAATCCATTGTTTGGTACAAGTCTAAAATCGTGCCTAATTTATCAACATACGATTTCACATCTGCATTGTCTTGATAATCAATCATAAATCCAATTAAATTTTCAATTACCAATTTTTGGTCAACAATTATTTTATCTATTTGTGGACTTTTACCAAAACCTTTCGAAGTACCGATAATCAAATTCATTGATTCAATCCAGCCTCCAGCTAACATTAAAGAAAGTTCATTTCCCTTTTCAATATCAATTAATTTCTGGAAAGATTTTGAGTAAGTTTGATCTGATAATTTAAATAATGAATCAGGATTTCCTGTCCAATTCTTTGCCAAATCACCTAATTCTTTCGTGAAAACATCTGTTACACCTAAGTCGTTACTTAATTTTTCTAATGAAGAAAAGTAATTTAAATACTTTGAAGTTTCTTTGTATGCGGTTAGATATGCAATATCTGCAGTGTAAACACCAAAATTTAATGCTTTTAAGCTTGAACCTTCATATTTTTTGCTAGGATCATTAACCAATTTAATATCTTTTATTCCATCCAAAGAAGAAATAATATCAAATTGTTCCGCTGGAGAAGGAATATTGTAGATGATTCCAGGATTTTCAATTTTTTCTTCCAATACAACTTCTTTTTTTTCTGCATCAGTTTCACCTGAACAAGCCATCCAAAGAGGAACGGAGGTCAATAAAATAATAAAAGATTTATTCATAGTAAATTTAATTTTAAAACTTTAAATATAATTTTGCACGAAATTAATAAAAATTATCGTTTTATTTTAAGATGTTAATAATTTCATCTACAATTCGTTTTTCGAGTCCCTTTGACACGGGAAAAAGAGGCAATCTCATTTTATCCGTCATGATGTTTCTCGCTGATAATCCGACTTTCACTCCTCCTGGGTTTCCTTCTTCAAAGAAATAACGAGTTATTAACAATAATTCATAATGAATTGTTCGTGCAGTTTTAAAATCATTTTCC
>CAMBRH010000185.1 GCA_945870115.1 Chitinophaga pinensis
TATTTCATTAAATCCATCTTTTCCATTTGCAATATCTTGCAAAATTTCTTTAATTTGTTCTTGTGTAAAGTTCATATTTGCGTTTTAATATGTTGCAATTTTAAAATTACAAAATATTTACTTTACACACTTTTTTAGGACAGTATCAAAAAAAGGCGACAAAGTCGTCCAAACCACCATTCGCTCCATACCAATTTACCGCAACTTCGTAGAAAACCTACCTTACAATCCCAAGCTCAAATTTTTACTAAAAGAAAAAAGAAAAGCTGGGATTTTAGGCGAAGTAATTTTTTGGATGCAAGTTCATAAACGAGTATTTCACAAAATTGATTTTGATAGACAAAGAATTATCGGAAATTACATAGTCGATTTTTATGTCAAAACTCTTGGCTTAGTTGTTGAAATAGATGGAAGTAGTCATGATGATAAAATAGAATATGATAGAATTAGAGAAGAGTTCTTAATAGCACAAGGGTTAAAAGTTTATCGCATTCAAGATTCAGATGTGAAACTCAATTTAGCTCATGTGATGCAAGATTTAGAAGAGTATATTATTAAAGAGTTTGGGTAGGGTTTAAATTATGTTGCACTTTGTACAACATAATTTACCACCCCGTCCTGCGGACACCCCTCCAGTGGAAGGGAATTGAAGTTCATAGATTTGCCATAACTTCAAATCTCATCTTTTCACCTCAATCAACTTCAAATAAGGGTCTAAAAAAACTTCCACTTTATTTAATTGCACAACATTTTCTGCGTTTCTGCTTGAATATTGATACAAAATATAATAATAAGACAAGTTGTTTTTATCGTCAGAAACTTCTTCCATTTTTTCAAATTTCTCATTCAAAAGATTTTTTGAACTTCCTTGAAAATACAATCTAACATATTCTTTTATTAAATCACTTTTATCTAAACTTCCAATTTTATTGGCAACCTTCATCATTGAAAGCATAAAATTCAAAAATTCTTCTTGCTCTTTTCCAACTAAAGTTTGCAGTTGAAAATCATAGAAATCGTAAAAAGCTTTTTCAGATTCATCGGCATCATAACCAGGACTTATAAATGATTTTCGGAATTTATATTCAGCATAAAAATTCATTAATTTTTTACTGACATTTGCCGATTCTTGAATTTTAAGGGTGTTAATTTTGTTTTGCTGATTCACATAAATTTCAGCATTAAACGCTTCAAAAACAGAATCTTTCTCAATTCCAAAAACATGATTTTCAACATAATAAATAGAACCAGTGTCTGAATAACAAATATTTTTCTGCATTTGAATTCTTTCCTCTAGTTTTTTGTCAATAATGTTTTGCTGTTCAAGCTTGTATTTTTTTTCAAAAAGTGAATCTAACGTAAAAAAAGAAGCTGGCTTTAAAACCTTGGAATCTCCAAAACCGTAAGATTTATATTTTAAATTTTGAGCTGTAAAATCTGTTGAAAGTGATTCAATTATTACTTGTTTTCTTTCCTTCTCTCTGTCAATCGGAGTTTGAATTGGAACATATTTTAATCCACAAGAAGTTACAAAGAAGCTTATAAAACCAATTAAGATTAACCTATGTAATGAAAATCGAAACATTGATAGGGCTTAGATTGCTCCAATCGTTTTTTCTAAATCTTTCACATAAACATCAACAACTTGTTTCAAAATGTTTTGATTTGAATTATTTCCTTTCACAATCATTTTTGTACCCATGTTATCTGCTTCAATGGTAATGTTTTTCAAAGCATAAAACGCTTTTGCTCCCTCTTGTAAATCCATTGATTTAAGATCCATTCCTTCAAAGTTAACAAAAGCTGTAAATCCTTTTTTACCAAATTGAGCTGCAAATGCTGGAATATTCAAACTTGAAGCTGTTGTTTTTCCAGAAGAAATAGTAATTTCTTTTTCGTTTAACTGAACTTTCATTCCATAAATATCAGAGTTATTAGGAAAAAAGGCTTTTAACATTTCACTTACTTCTTTTCCTTTATTTCCAAGTCCAATGTGGATATTCGCTTCTGGAACCAAACTTCCATCTTTCATCATATCCCCAAGCATCAACATTCCAATTTTCCCATTCAATAAATTTGTCAAAGGTTTATCGCCTAAAGTTGACATCGCCATTTGAATTTGAAAAGTTGATTTAGTTAATTCTCTTTTAAAATCTGGTGCAAAATCATCTAAAAACGATTCCATTTTTTGCATATTCATATTAAACGCTAAACCAATTCGCGCATTTCCTTTTCCAAGTTTGGATAAGATTGTTGCTTGTGGATCTTCCTCAAAAAACATGCGATCCATCAATTCTTTAGAGAATAAATTTTTAGATTCAAAAACCGCTTGACCTTTTTCAAATGAAACTGTAGATTGAATATATGAATCGTTTACCATTGCCTCCAATTGTTTCTTTTTGTCTTTAGGTAAATTTGACAACGAAGTATTTGAACTTGTATATAAATTTTGCATGCTAACACCAAAAATCATGTCGCCTTTTGCACTTAAAATTTCTTGCACTTTTCCTTCAGATAAATCGTTCTCTGATTTTTCAAAAGCGTCTTTCAAAGCAGTTTTTCCTTCGTAATTTCCGTTTCTTGTAATAAAAACCGCAACATTTTCTTTTATTCCGATGCTTACATCATTATCTTGTGTGTATTTCATACCGCTTTCTTCCTGCATCATCAAGCCTAAAGACGTGATTTTACTTGCCAAAGAATCGGCATTTTTTACTTTCATAAAAGCAACTACATTTGCTGGATTTCCTTCTTTATCAAAAGGTCCCTCCATCGCAAAATGAACACTTTGACCTAAATCCAAAGCACTTTCATAAGCTTTCATTTCACTTACTAATAAAACCGAAACTTTAGGAACGTTTTTATAATCTGCTTTTTCTAAAATTTGTTTCACGTCAATTTTTCCAAAAACAACAACTTTTGAATTGTCTTTTATGTAAGCCGAAAGATATTCTGCTGAAGTTCTATTTTTTGAGTCACTTGAACAAGAAGCAACGAAAAACAATAAGATAAGTGCGAAAAAAATGGTTTGCTTTTTCATTTTGTATATTTAATGGTTAATTAGTAAATTACCTTTTTTGGTTTATGTATTCAAAACTAAATATAATTTTTGAATCAAATTAAAATAATTTTGTTTTTTAAACAATCTTTGTATTAAATTAACAGAAAAACTAACCTTTTCTGCGTTTTTATCGTTATACAACTATTATACCGCTTTTAATGAACAGTCGCTTTTCAAAATTACATTATAAAGTTTCAACAGTCATTTTATTGCTTGTTGAAATTCTCATTGCTCTTTTTGTTAATGATCAAATTATTAGACCTTATATAGGTGATGTTTTGGTTGTAATTTTAATTTATTGCTTTATCAAATCTTTTTGGAATTTTCCAGTTTTCAAAACAGCTATTTCAGTTTTATTTTTTTCTTTTTTTGTAGAAGTTTTACAATACTTAAAGATTGTAGAAATATTAGGTCTACAAAACTCCAAAACGGCCACAATAATTATCGGTCATGCTTTTTCTTGGATTGACATTTTGTGTTACATCGCAGGAATTGGAATTGTTTTAATTGTTGAAAAAATAAAAGCAATAAAACAATAAGTAATTTTTCTCCATATAAGGAATAAAAGAATCATATAAGTTTATTGATGTTTTCTTAAATGCTAAAATTACTGTTTGCACAAACATTTTTGTATTTCTTGTAACTTTTTGTACTTTTATCAGTCTTATCGAAAAATACTTAATTTGAAAACAACAATTCTTTCGCTTTTTCTACTTTTAAATTCAATCGCTTTTTCTCAATCATTGAAGGGGAAAATTACAGATAACCTTGGAGTTGAGATTCCCTTTGCAAAAATTCGTGTGAATAACACTAGTTACGGAACAGTTGCTAACGCACTTGGAGTTTTTGTCTTGGAGATGAAAATGGGCACTTATCAAATGCTTGTTTCTGCTCCTGGTTTTGTTTCGAAATTGGATTCCATCAAAATTGATCAAGATTTTAACACTTTTGATATTACCTTACTTCCTGTAGTTCAAGAATTAACTGAAGTAGTTGTACTTTCCCTCACAAAAAAAGAACGTGGAAAAGAAATCATGAAGGAAGTGATTGATAAACGTTCTTATTTTAATGATTTAATTACAGAATATACCTGCGATACCTATTGCTTTTCTTCCTTGGAAAAAGAGAAAAAAGATACCATTTTCAAAGATTCAATCATAGGAAAAGAAAAATTAAATTTAATTGAATGGCGAGCAAAAACTTCTATTGATAAAAACAATCGTTACAAAGATGAATTCTATGCCTACAATGATTTCACCGATCCAATGAAAAGTTTTAGAGGTGAAACAACGCAAGTTGGAATAACTTTAGGCACTGGGAATGAAGGTCAAATTGCTCCAGATGCTAAAGAAGCATCAAACCCATATCTTTTCGTCACAAGTATTAAAGATGCAAATGTAAATATCTTTGAAAATTTACTGGATTTACCAAAGTTAACTTCAAATCCCATTGTTTCTCCAATGGCTTACAATGCTTTTGTTTATTACAATTTTTACTTAAAAAATTCCTTTAATGACGAAGCGGGAAGATTTTTGTACGAAATTGAAGTAAAACCAAAATTTGATTACGAAGCATTATTTGAAGGTACCCTTTTTATCCGCGATTCTTCCTGGGAAATTGTTTCCTATGAATTAGGAATAAATCCTCATGCCTTGACTTATTTCAAAGAAATAAGAATGGTTTGTGATTACGAAAAAATTGATGGAAGATTAATACCAAAAAGAAGAGAATTTGTTTACAACATCAAAGAAGAACGAACAAAAATTAACGGCTTAATTCGCGTTATTCACAGTGATTACACATTTAAAGTTGATGATTCCAAAAAGAATTTTTGGCTCGAAGCAAGTGTTTATACGGATGATGCTTTTGATAAAGACACTGCTTACTGGAATTCAAAAAGACCATTTACTTTAAAAGATTTAGAAAAAAAATTCATTCACGAACAAGACAGTATTATTACTTACCATGAAAGTGATGAATACATGCGTAAAAATGATAGCTTAAGAAATAAAGTTAGATTACTAGACTTAATTTTTAACGGTTATGGTCATGTAAATTCCTTCAAAAAATATGAATTTCACGTTGGAGGAATTTTTGAACAAATTGTACCTTTCGGAGTTGGTGGATATCGTCATCGATTAAATGTTTCTTATTCTAAAGAATTTAAAAACGGAAAAGCTTTTAGTGTTAATCCACAAATTGATTACGGTTTTTTAAACAAAGATTTAAAAGGAGCCTTTGGTGGAAGTTACACCTATAACCCTAAAAAGTTTGCAAAAATTGCTTTTGAAGTTGGTGATGTGTATGATTTTATCAATAATTATCAAAACATTACTGGAACTTTTTCTCCAGGAAATCGCGTTAGAAACCAAAAATTTGACTTAAGTCATCGTTCTGAAATTATCAATGGCTTATATTTAAAAGTCGGAACATCTTATTCAAATCGCCAATCAATTGATAGTTTACAATATCCATCATGGGCAAGTTTTGAAAATTTTGGATTCTTTGCAAAACCTTTGCCTTTTGAAGGATACAAAATTTTTATGACAACAATTGATTTTGAATATCATTTCAGACAGAAATACATCATGCGAAAAAATAAAAAAATATTGTTGGGAACTCCTTGGCCGGTTTTAAATTTACAATATAAAAAAGGTTATCCAGATCTTTTCGGAACACAATCTAATTTTGACTATTTAGAATTTCGTGTAGATGATGTAATCAAATTAAATACTTTCGGAAACACAGAATTAAAATTTATTTCAGGAATGTTTTTACAAAAACAAGATTTACGCTTAATTGAACACAAATTTTTTAGAACTTCAGATCCAGGTTTTTTCTCAAATCCATTGAATTCCTTGCAATTATTAGACACAGCTTTAAATACAAATAATTCTTACTTTCAATTCAATTTTATTCACCATTTCAATGGTTTTTTCTTAAATAAAATTTGGGGAATTAATAAATTAAAACTAGAAGAAACAATTGGAGGAGCGATGTTAATTATTCCTGATGCAAAATTTGCACAAGTAGAATTCTATGTTGGTCTAGAACGTAAATTTAGAATTAGAAAAGAAGTTTTCAAAATCGGAATTTATGCCGTAACAGCGGATAACACTTTTGACAAAGCAAATATCAATTTTAAAGTTGGATTTAATTTCTACAATGCGTTTTCTGATAAATGGGATTATTAATGAATTACTTCAAGCAAAATTTTCTTAAAAAAGAATTGATAGAAAATAAGAATATTCATTGAACTTTTGTAACTTTGTATTAAACGTTAAAAAATGGAAACAATAACTTTAGAAATAAACGAAAAAAGTAATATTGGTAAAGTCTTTAAAAAAATGATTTTAGCTTTTGTCAATGACAAAGAAATAAAAATTTCTGAAAACCCTCGTTATAATTCAACAACTGAAAAAGCAATAAAAGAAGCGCAATTAGGAATTGGTGTTACAAAAACTAAAAGTCACGCCGATTTAATGAAAAAATTGCGCAGCTAAATGTTTGAAATAGATTTAAAAAACAACTTCAAAAAAGATTTTAAAGTTGCTTTAAAAAGAGGTTTGAATGAGGAAAAACTAGAGGAAGTTTTAATACTACTACGACAAAATGGAAAGTTACCTCCCAAATATAAAGCTCATATTTTAAAAGGTAATTACAAAAATCTATGGGAGTGCCATATTCAACCCGATTGGCTACTAATTTGGGATCAAAACGATAGAATTAGGCTTATTACTTTAATTAGAACGGGCACTCATTCAGACTTGTTTTAACTAAAAGAATATTTTTGAATTCAAATTTTTAATCCACCAAAAAGCTAGCATACATCGAAAATTCCGAAATATTTCACTTTTTCACTTGTTATTACGGAAACATTCAGTAATTTTGCACCAAATTTAAAGGGTTTTTTAACAAAAAAA
>CAMBRH010000186.1 GCA_945870115.1 Chitinophaga pinensis
ATATTATTACTCATTTTACACTTTGGCTTAACAATTTTAGTTGAATTTAAAATTGACATCGAAATGCTTGAACCTCTTTGCTATGGAATCGTTTACATGTTTATGTTGATGCTGCATTCAAAAAGAATTAAATTATTGAAAATCACGGCTTGGATGAGTTTTTCATGGGTTATGTTTCGCTTTATCATTTATCCTTTTGCATTTAATTTGTTTTAATTTTAGAGCTTGTTTATGTCGTTATTTTCAATGATAAATTTATCATCAGTAAGGGCTGACTCAAAATTCATCATTTTGAAAATGTCTAATATATCAAGCAAAAAATGAAAACAAAAAATTATGAAATAAATTAAAAAATCATGAAAATAATCATCACAGCAGCAAATGGATTTATTGGTAAATCATTAGTAAATCATTTTAAAATAGAAAATGAAGTAATTTGTTTTGTTCGGAAAATTGACGCAAAATTAAAGTCAGAATTTGGTGAAAACGTCAAAATGATTATTTGGGATGGAAAATCAAAAGGTGCTTGGGTTGAAGAATTAGAAAATTCAGATGTTTTGATAAATCTTGCTGGAAAATCCGTTGATTGCAGATACAACAAAGAAAATAAAAAGAAAATTTATGCATCCAGATTAGAAAGCACAAAAGTACTTGGTGATGCGATTTCTAGTTTAAAAAACAAACCAAAAGTGTGGTTAAACGCTGCAAGTGCGACAATTTACAAACATTCATTAACTGTTCCGAATACTGAAAAAAATGGAATAATTGGAGAAGGTTTTTCAGTAGATGTTTGTCAACAATGGGAAAAATCATTTTTTGATTTCAAAGTTTTAGGCGTCAGACAAATTGCTTTGAGAACTGCAATTGTACTGGGAAAAAATGGAGGAGTTATGAAACCATTTAATCGATTGGTAAATTTTGGTTTGGGAGGAAAAATGGGAAGTGGAAATCAACAATTTTCTTGGATCCATGAAAAAGATGTTTGTTCTGCAATTTCTTTTTTAATTGATAACAAAGAATCATCAGGAGTTTACAATATTTCTGCTCCAAATCCAACTACAAATGCTGTTTTTATGAAAACTTTGAGAAAAACGAATAAAGCCATATTCGGAATTCCTTCACCAAATTGGCTCTTGAAAATTGGAGCTTGGTTGATTAATACTGAAACTGAATTAATCCTGAAAAGTCGCTATGTTATTCCTGAAAAATTGATGGAAGAAGGTTTTGAATTTGAATTTAAAACGATTGAATTGTGTTTGAATGACTTGAAGAAAAATTAAAATATTAATATCACAAAAATCCTCTAGCCCTGATCCTCCAAAGGCGGACAGGTAGAAATGGAAATCCTTTTTTGCTGATTTCGAGCACCTCAATCAGCGAAAAAGATTGTAATGAATAGCGGGAAAAGCTCCAAAAAATTAAAGCGAAAAAGGTTTTATTGGAAGAATAAACCTAGAACTATTGTCATTCTTAAGTGAATTTATAGTAGACGAGATTTCAGCATAACTTAATTCTGGCAAGATAAAACTTGGGGAAACTTCTAATAATTTCGGTTCACTCGCAGGATTAAAAACACTTTGGGTAATGTATTCTATTTGTATTTTTTCTTTGATTTTTTCAACAAATTTTGTTTCAACTACATACTTTAAAACTGTGTCGTGAATTATTTTTTCACGAATAGAATCTGTTGAATTTTCAGCAATCTGAATTTCTTTTGCTGAATTTTCAGAATCTTTTGGCCAAATAATGAGAAAACCAACAATCACAGATGCGACAGCTAAAATTGCTTGATATAAAGGAATTGTTTTGGTTTTTGAAATTGAATTGTTACCTAAAACCAATGGTTTTGCTTCTATAATTGTATCGAAAATAGTTGCTGCATTTAAGATTATTTTCCTTTGCAAAAAATAATCATCTTCGCTTAAAAAGTTAAGAACAAATTCTTTTTCAATTATTGATAAATCACAAAAATCTTTAGATTCGATTAAATCAAATAGTTTTTCTTGGTTATTTTGAGTGATGTTTTTCATCTTGTATAAATTAACATTTTATGTTTTTTCCTTTTACCACATAGTCACATAGAAAACATAGGGTTTTGTATTGTTTGGATTATAATCTTTTAATTCTTTAGCCATTTTCTGAGTTGCATAAAACAAGCGAGATTTTACCGTTCCTATCGAAGTTTCTGTAATTTCAGCTATTTCTTGAAGGCTAAAATGTTCCATAAATCTTAATACAAAGGTTTCTTTGTGATGATTTTCAAGACCATTTAAACTTTTCTCTAAAAGCAGGTTAAATAAGTCTTTTTCCGCTAAATTTTCTTGAAAAACAACATCTGAAATTTCATATTCATCAGCGGAAATTGAAATTTTATATGGATTTCTATATTCAGTTTTACACATATTTCCTGCAATTGTAAAAATCCAAGTGTAGAATTTCTTGGATGGATCAAACAAATGTTTTTTCTCCATTAATTTCAAGAAAATATCCTGAACAAAATCTTGAGCTTTTTCAGAATCTTTGTTCAACATTTTATAAAAATATCCTACCAACTTTTTACTATAACGTGCATGCAATTCAATCAAAGCCGAATCAGAATGATGATCCATAAGTTGAATCATCAATTCTTCATCGCTCAATTTTGAGATATGTTTTAATTTGAAATTCACAGATTAATTGTTCATTTCTTTTAATACTTCATCCTTTTGCCCTGATTTTTCACTTATTAAAAGTATTAATTCCTCTAATTCTTTCATTTTTGAAAAGTCTTCACTTTCCTTATAATTTCTATATAATTTAAGCATCGAAGGCAAATACATTGAATTAAATTCGACTGAAAAATTATCTCCAACATTGAATGAAAAATTATATTTTATGTGATCCAACAAATATCTTTTTTCGTAATTTCGTCGGATAATAGCGTCATTTTCGATATTTTCCTTACTGAATTTGTAAGCCAATCCAGTCAAATACAATTCATTCTCATATTCCTTTTTAAATGAATGCATTGCTGAAGCGGCAGAATAGACTACTTTTTTACTCTCCCAAATATGTTTATAAATTTGAGAGACATTTTTCTCATATTCTTCATCTGATTTTGCTTCTTTCAAAGAAATTTTTAAGTCTGGAATATTTAATTTCTTAAAAATTCGCTTGCGATAATCATCTTCTAAAATCAGTGATGTATTTATAATCTGCACATCTTTTCTAAATTTAAATGCTTCTTGAACAATCCAACAAGCGTATGTATCGTTGTCACCAGCTGTATATAAAATTGCATTTTCGTCCAATTCAGAAAGAATATTATACCCCCAATTCAGCAATGAACTCGGCAGAACATTATATTGAAATATCTTTGTTGCAAACTTTTGAAATTCTTCCTGATTTTGAATTGTTTCATAATATACCATTAATGCGTCAAACGTTCTAACGTCATAAGGATTTATTTCATATGCTTTTAATAAAAAAGAAGTTCCATCTAGATTATTATGAACTGATTTCATTAAATTTGCTTCAAAAGAATTGGGAATAGTTTTATAAGCATTCTCAACAATTTCATTCGTTTCCTTGCGTAATTTTTCTCTTAACTCATTACTTTTCTTTAAATCTTCTATTTCTGAAGGTAAAAGATAAACCAACGCTCGATTTGCTCTAAAATAATTATACCAAGCTTCCCCGTTTGTTTTATTTTTATCAATTTCTTGTTTCCATAATTTTTGCTGGGTTTCATACCAAGAAATTTCATGTTTTTCTCTTGCGAAACTTAAAACCGTTTCTGGTTTTTGTGCGAAAATTTTTCCAACACAAATTATACTAAATAACAAAATTACCTTTTTCATCTTTTTTTATTTTAAGAGAATCAATCTAAAAACCGTAAAATTTTAATCGCTAGCGAATCATCCATGACTGTCAAAAATACAAATTCTTACCATTTGATTCCGAGATTCAAAAAGAATACTCAAAAGGTTTAAAAAGGTTCATTTGCAATAAAGAAAAAATATTTTTTGTTAAAAAAATAAAAAATACGCAAACTTAATAGTATTACTATTATATTTGCAAAAACAACACACAAATAAAATGGTATCGCAATTATCTATTATCGTTTCGAAAGAACTTTATATTAAGGATCCAATTTCTTCTGAATTAGGTGAAAAAATACTTTCGCAAGGTTTAATATTGATGCATGAAATCGGATTAGAAGATTTCAATTTCAAGAAGTTATCACAAAAAATAAATTCAACAGAAAGTACAATTTACCGTTATTTTGAAAGTAAAAATCAATTTTTATTTTACCTTTTCAACTATTATTGGAGTTGGATGGATTATAAATTAGCTTTGGCGGTTGCAAACATTGAAGACCCAAAAACTCGTTTAAAAAGAGCAATCAAATTGGTTACAAAGACAGTTGAAGACGATTTAACAACAAATTACATCAATGAAAACCTTCTGCAACAGGTAATTATGGTAGAATCATCTAAAACATTCTTATCTAAAAAAGTAGATGAAGAAAATAAACTTGGATATTTTAAGCTATATAAAAATTTTATAACAAATTTGAGTACCATTTTACTTGAAATAAACCCTCGCTACCCTTATTATTCTTCGCTTGTTTCAACTATAATTGAAAGCGTTTTTCACCAGCGATTTTTCTCTCAACATTTACCAAAGTTGACAAATAATATTTCACAAGATGAACAATTGGAAGATTTCTTCTTTCAGTTGTGTTTACAAACAATTACTAATTATAATGAAAATGGAAAAAATGAATCCTTTTAAACGTCTTCTAAAACTGTTAAACGCTGATAAGCGCGATATTTCGCAAATATATATTTATTCATTTTTTATAGGTTTACTGAATTTAATCTTACCTCTTGGTATTCAGGCAATAGTAAATTTTATTCAAGCAGGAGAATATTCCACTTCATGGATAATATTGGTTTTTATCGTTGTACTTTCAATATTACTTGCTGGAGTTATGCAAATTTTTCAATTACGGATTACTGAAAATTTACAACAAAAAATATTTATCCGATCATCATTTGAGTTTGCTTATCGCATTCCTCGATTCGACTTAACAGCAATTAGAAATTATTATGCGCCAGAATTGGTCAACCGCTTTTTTGATACGATGACAATTCAAAAAGGATTACCAAAATTATTAATTGATTTCTCAACTGCGGCACTTCAGTTATTTTTTGGACTTATTTTACTATCAATTTACCATCCTTTTTTCATTATATTCAGTATTTTTTTACTTTTAAGTTTAGTAATCATGCTTTATATTACGAGTAAAAAAGGTCTTTCTACTTCAATTGAAGAATCAAAATATAAATACAAGGTTGCTTATTGGTTGGAAGAATTGGCTAGAACAATGAACACATTTAAGTTGGCAGGTAAATCATCAATTCCCTTGGACAAAACAAATCAATTGGTTGAATCTTACCTAAAAGAAAGAGAAAATCATTTTAAAGTTATTTATTCTCAGTTTTTACAATTAATTGGTTTTAAGACAATAATTGCTCTTTTCCTTTTACTAATTGGAGGATTTTTAGTTATAAATCAACAAATTAATATCGGCCAATTTATTGCTGCAGAATTAATTATTTTATTGGTCATAAATTCGGTTGAAAAAATTATTTTGAACCTTGAAAACCTCTATGATGTTTTAACCGCGATTGACAAAATTGGTCATGTTACAGATATTCCTCTTGAAAATGAAGGAGGAAAATTAGTGTGCGAAAACGATTCAAATCAGTTGCAAATTGACATTAAACATTTGAGTTTTCAATTCCCAAGTCAAAATGTTCCAGTATTTGAAAATTTTAATTTAAGCATTGCTCCAGGACAACATACTGCTATTTTAGGAGATGATGGAGCCGGAAAAACAACATTGTTGCATTTAATTGGAAACCTTTTCCCTGTAACTGAAGGAAGTATTTCATTTAATAAAATTCCCTCAGTTGATTTGAATTTGGAATATTTAAGAACTGTAATTGGTGATTATGTCAGTGAACAACAACTCTTTATGGGAACAATAGAAGAAAATATTTCGATGAAAAATCCAAGTATTACGATGCAGGATTTAATCTGGGCATGCGAAAAAGTTCATTTATTGGACTATATTCAATCTTCAAAAAATGGATTTTCAACACTTATTGACCCAAATGGAAGAAGATTTTCACGAAGTATAACTCAAAAAATCATTTTAGCAAGATGTATTATCGGAAAACCAAAGCTTTTATTAATGGATGATCAGCAAAGATTTACATCTAGTTCTATGAAAGATGTAAATTATTTATCAGAATTGCTGTTCGACACAAATTCTTCTTGGACATTAATTGCCGCAACAAAAAATGAACAATGGCTTTCGCACTTCAAACAAATTGTAAAATTGGAGCAAGGAAAAATTATTTTTTGTGGAACTTATAGTGAATATCAAAATTATTTAAAAAATTTAAAATCTTAATATCATGTTGAATATTTCAGAAAACAAAGTGAATGATAGAATATTAAGAGAAAATCATTCTGCCTTTTCAAAATTAATCATTAAAAGAAAGAAAAGCTTATTTTTAAAAATTCTATTGTATGGATTTCTGCTTTTCTTAGTAATTTGCTTTCTTCCCTGGACACAAAACGTGCAGTCAAAAGGATATGTTACAACACTTTACCCAGATCAGCGACCACAAACTATCAATTCCATAATAGCTGGCAAATTAGAAAAATGGTTTGTTAAAGAAGGAGATTTTGTAAATAAAGGGGATACAATTTTATTCATTAGTGAGGTAAAATCTGACTATTTTGATCCTCAGTTAATAAATAGAACAAGCGAACAGGTTGACTTTAAAGAAAAATCCATTCAATCTTATGGCAGTAAATTAAATGCTATGAATCAGCAATTAGGTGCTTTTAAGAAAATTAGAGATTTAAAAATTCAACAAGCTAAAAATAAATTAAAGCAATCAAAACTAAA
>CAMBRH010000187.1 GCA_945870115.1 Chitinophaga pinensis
AGTATTTTGTATCCCGCCTTGCGATATTATTTAGGCCAATTTACCGATTTAAAAAGCAATTACTCCAAATTAGAAGGGGATTTAGAAACTATAAAACAAGTTGAATTTGTAGATCAAAATCCAATTGGGAAATCTTCCAGAAGTAATCCTGCAACTTATGTGAAAGCTTACGACGATATTCGGGAATTATTTTCACGCTTGCCACTTTCCAAAAACAGAGGTTATAAACCAGGATTTTTCAGTTTCAACGTGGAAGGTGGACGATGCGAAATGTGTGAAGGCGAAGGCCGTGTAACGATCGGAATGCAATTTATGGCTGATGTTCATTTATTGTGCGAAACCTGCGAAGGAAAAAAATTCAAGCAAGAAACTTTAGAAGTTGA
Organism: Chitinophaga pinensis; assembly: GCA_945870115.1. Taxonomy (GTDB): domain Bacteria; phylum Bacteroidota; class Bacteroidia; order Flavobacteriales_D; family Crocinitomicaceae; genus M2408. The sequence continues at coordinate 384 of CAMBRH010000187.1, forward strand.
ATACCGTGGAAAAAATATTTCAGATATTTTAGATTTAGACATTGAAGCAGCTTTTCAGTTTTTCTCAGAAGGAAAAGATAAATTAGACGAAAAAATTGCATTTAAATTACAACCTTTAGTTGAAATCGGTTTGGGATATTTAAAAATGGGACAATCATCAAGTACTTTAAGTGGCGGTGAAGCTCAAAGAATCAAACTTGCCTCTTTTTTAGCAAAAGGAAGTTCGGCCAAAGCAACTTTATTTATTTTTGATGAGCCAACAACAGGTTTGCATTTTTACGATGTGGAAAAATTACTAATTGCCGTTCAAAAATTAATAGATGCAGGAAATTCTGTTTTCATAATCGAACACAATGTAGATGTCATAAAATCAGCAGATTGGGTAATTGACATTGGTCCAGAAGGAGGAAACCAAGGTGGACAAATAGTTTTTACGGGAAAGCCAAAAGACTTAGCTAATTTTAAGGGAAGTTATACTGGAGAATATTTATCCTAAGTTTGCGTTATAACAAAGTGTAATTTCATTTGAAATTGTATTTTTGCAAGCTTATTAATCTTTTTAATGTCAAAAACGAAAAACAAAGACTTTTATTGGTTTCTTTTTGTAATCTTAATTTTAGATTTGCTTTTTCATTGGCATGAGATTTTGCATGTTCCACCAATGGAAAGTCATTTATGGCGTCAAACTGATTCATTGACAACCATTCAAAGTTATTTTTACGATCATACGCCTTTTTTCAAACCACATACAAATGATTATTCTGACTTCACAAAAAACACGACATTAACTGAATTTCCAATTCTGTATTATATTTCGAGTCTTTTTTGGAAATTTACTGGTGAAGTATATTGGGTGCCTCGTTTAATAAATTTAATATTAAGTATTGTTGGAGTTTTTGCATTATTCAAAATTACAAAACACTATACAAAATCACTTTTTTTAGCATTAATTTTAGTTATTCTCGTTTTTTCATCACCAACATTTTCAATTTATGCAATTAGTTTTTTACCTAATATCCCCGCTTTATCATTGATCTTTTACGCTTGGTATCAAGCAGTGAAATTTCATGAATCCAAATCTATAAAATTCCTCATTTATTGCTTTCTGGCCCTGACTTTTGCTTGCCTACTAAAAATTACCATGGCAATAAGTTTGTTTATTTTTCTTTTACTTGCAATTTATTTTTACTGGAAAAAAAGTTATGATAAAAAAACCATTTTTATTATTATCACTTTCTTTTTTACAACAATTATTATAGTTTTTTCTTGGGTCTTGTATTTGAAAAACTACAATGCAAATAATGCGAGTGAAAGTTTATATGAAGTATTTAGTGTTTTTACACATTCAGCATCTGAATTTAAAGCAATATTCGACAAATCATTTTTTGAGAATTTATTTTTACTCGAAAATAAATTCTTTTATATTTTTATATTATTAGTTTCTGGATTTAATTATTTTCAAATTATAAAAAGAAAAGAATTAGCCTTAGGAATTATTCATCTTTTGTTCTTCCTTGGATTAACTCTGTATTTCTTACTTTTTTGCTTTAGTTTCATCAGTCATGAATATTACATGCTCGATTTCACCCCACTAATATTACTTCATTTAATTACTTTTTTCTATTTCATAAAAGATTTTAAAAAGCAAAAAGCACTAAAAATTACTGTGACTTTGATCAGTTTTTTCTTTTTATCCTATTCTATTTCTCACACTCTATTAAAACACTTCGAGGCAAATACACCCTTTAAAAAAGTTTTAACTCAAAATATTTCAAAATCAGATAAGGAATTTTACGATTACTATCGTTTCGCTTCCGGAAATAGAATTCACCTTGTAAAATATCGAAAAGAACTCGAAAAACTTAAAATTTCTCGTAAAACTCCAGTTATTGTTTTGCCTGACACTAGTCCAAATAGTCCATTGTTTTTCCTTAATATAAGAGGAGCAACAAGCTATCACTTTCCAAGTTTTCGTTCGTTTTTAGAATCAATGAAATTATTCAAAAAACATAATTACAGGTATTTAATTAATTTCAATAAATCAGATTTAGATTTAGAAAAAAATATTTCGTCTATTCAAAATAAGCAAATCATTTTCAAAGATGAGCATATAATTATTTATAGATTGAATTGAAGTAATTTTTGGACTTATAAAACGCCATTGGAATTAAAAACTTTACCATATAAGAAATAAAAGGTCATTTAAGCATTTTACTTATTTGTTCTTATATTTCTTACATGGCGAAAAAAGATAATTATTTAAATGTTTAAATATAATTTAAAATTCTCTTATGGTTTTTTCAATAATTGCAACACATTCCATCAATTGACTTTCAGTAATTACCAAAGGCGGTGCAAAACGAATGATGTTTCCATGAGTTGGTTTTGCTAACAATCCATTTTCTTTCAAAGCAACACATAAATTCCATGCAGTTTGACTTTCTTCTGTATCGTTCACGATGATTGCATTCAACAAACCTTTTCCTCTAACTTTTAGGATTAAATCTGTACTTTCAATAATGCGATTCATTTCAGCTCTGAAAAGATTTCCTAATTTTCTTGCGTTTAAAGCTAATTGTTCTTCTAAAACTACTTCTAAAGCTGCAATCGCAACCTTTGCTGCAATTGGATTTCCACCGAAAGTTGAACCATGTTGTCCTGGTTTTATCACGTCCATTATGTGATTATTCGCCAATACTGCAGAAACAGGATAAACTCCACCAGAAAGTGCTTTACCTAAAATTAATATATCAGGAGTTGAATAAGTGATCTGTTTCTCACATTTGTTTTCACATGAACAATTTCCACAAACAGCCAATAAACTTCCTGTTCTTGCGATACCTGTCTGAACTTCATCAGCTATAAAAAGTGATTTATATGTTGTGCATAATTCTCTTGCACTACTTAAAAAATCCTCATTTGGAACAAAAACTCCAGCTTCACCTTGAATTGGTTCAACTAAAAACGCAACAACATTTTCTTGTTGTAAAGCATTTTCTAAAGCTTCTAAATCATTGTATGGTATTTTTATAAATCCTGGAGTAAAAGGTCCAAAATTATTATTTGCATCAGGATCTGAAGAGAAGGAAACAATAGTTGTCGTTCTTCCATGAAAATTTCCTTCACAAACAATTATTTTTGCTGCATTTTCTACAACACCTTTTTTCTCATAACCCCATTTACGTGCCAATTTAATTGCCGTTTCAACTGCTTCAGCACCAGTATTCATTGGTAAAACTTTGTCAAAACCAAAATATTCAGTGATGTATTTTTCGTAAACTCCTAAAGAATCATTGTAAAATGCTCTTGAAGTCAAAGCTAAAGTTTGGGCCTGATCAATTAAAGCTTGTGTGATTTTCGGATGACAGTGACCTTGATTTACTGCAGAATAAGCTGAAAGAAAATCAAAATATTTTTTGCCATCAACGTCCCACACATAAACTCCTTCACCTTTTGCTAAAACAACTGGCAGTGGATGATAATTGTGTGCTCCGTGTTTGTCTTCTAAATTGATAATTTCTTGAGAGATATTACTTTCCATAACTGTTGACATAAATTAATTTTTTAAGATTTAAAATAATGCTCGTCACGGAGAGCCAATCATCCTTTCCTCATTTCGGGAGAAATCACCAATTTTATGCAAATTTAAGGAGATTTTTTTGAAAAATCAAAACTAGTTTTCATTAAAAATGAATTCAACAATAATTTGAATAAATTTTACCTCAATTATTGCATAAATGCTACCTTAATAGTTTAAAAACAGTTACATTTCTGTAGCAGAAATTCTAGTAAAAAACTTAAAATTATTGAAAAATGGCTATTGAAGAATTATTAATTCTCATGATAATAAAAAGTAGAGACAATACATTAGGTGTTTCACACAATACTATTGAAATATTCTGTATTCCTCTAGAAATTTATATTAACCAAAGAAATGCTATTATTATAAATCTACTGGGTGATAATTTTATTGAGGAAAATCAGGAAACTTTTAAATTAACAGTAAAAGGAGAAGGATTATTAAAAAACTCAGATTTAAAACCATTTATATTGCAAAAAATCAATGATAAAAATAGAGTTACAATTGAATATTTACTTAATAAATGTCAAATTTAAAAATAATTAATCACAGCTTTTAAAATTTATAATCTATTTATTTCAACCAATATTCTTTAGGATCTTTACTTGTGTTTATAATTGCATGAATATAAACTGCCTTTATATTTTCATCAACAGTATAATGGATCATAAAAGGAAATTTTTTTAAAGGCAAGCACCTTATGTTGTCGTATCTAAAATGAAAAAATGGATTTTTAGACAATGATTTAATGTATTTATTGAGATAAGTTTCAAATTTCTCCCCCAAACCTGTTAATTGTTCATCGTAATAATCAATTGCTTCTTGAATATCTTTTATCGCTCTTGGGTCAAGTTCTAAAATGAATTTCATTGATTTTTCTTTTTAAAAACCAATTGTTTACGTGCCTCTTCCCAAGGAATATAATCTTCTTTTTCTGCTGTATTTATTCTGTTTCTTACAAATTCCTTATGTTCTTCAGGTACAACCATTTCATTAACATTCGCTTCAAATCCCAATTGTTGAATTAGTTCCATGAAAAAATCAAGTTTAGTATCTGGAATTTTTAACGTTATCTGTGTCATTTCAAGAAATTTAATAATAATTACAAATATAAGATAATTTTTTGATATTTAAATTCATTTAAATCAACTCTAAAGAATTTAATTTCACTAAGGAATGTAATCTTACTGTTAGATTTATTCGAAAAACTCAAACTATTTTCAAAAATCAAATCAACTTTTCTTTAAATTTTATATCTTTACAGACGGTTTTGTTTAAAAGTAATGTTTTTTCAAGTTTTATCTTTAAATTTTAACACGTTTTAAAAGTAAAAAGACCATTAATTAATGAAAATTTCAGCATCAATTTACAGTGATAAAAATAGAAATTTAAAAGAAACAATTTTAGATTTAGAAAATCACCATGTTGATTTATTGCATGTTGATTGCAACGATGATTTAGCTGTTTTTGAAGATATTAAGCAAATTCGAACATGGACAAAAATTCCAATTGATTTGCATATAATTACGGAGAATCCTTCAAAATATTACCAACTTTTAATTGAAAATCCTGTTGAATATATCACTTTTCAGGTAGAAGATTTAAAGGAAGAATTAATTTTCCCAAAAGAAATTACAGGAAAAAAAGGCTTAGCAATTGTTACACCCACTTCAATTGATGCCTTTGATAAGTTCGCTGATTTTGATTTCATTTTGATCATGGCGACAATTCCAGGACAAAGTGGTGGAGTTTTTGACAAAGTTAATTTCACAAAAATTCGTTCTTTCAAGAAAAAATATCCTGAAAAATCAATTCATGTGGATGGTGGTGTTAATGGAGAAGTTTCGTTTATCTTGAGAAATATGGGAGTAAGCTCTTCGGTTTCTGGCTCATACTTATTCAATGCAGCAAGTGTTGGTCATGCCTTGATGAATTTGACAACTCGTTCAATAGATTCACATTATCAAATTGGTGATTTCATGATTCCTTTGGAAGAAAGTCCTAAAATTTATGAAAATGACATGAGTTTTTTAAACGTATTAAACTCAATCGAAGAAGGAAAAGTAGGCTTTACTTTGGCTTTAGATGAAAACAACACTTTTTTAGGAATGATTTCCAACGCGGATGTTAGAAAGGGTTTGATTAAAAATTTCGATAAATTGGCTAATTTCGATTCTGTAAATTTAATAAATGCAAACGCATTAACTATTAACGAAAATCAAACGGTTTATGAAATGTTGCAATTGATTAAAAAATGCTCCTTTCCAATAATGTATCTTCCAGTTGTTAATAATGAGAAAAAAGCAGTTGGAATTCTTACTTTTGTAAACTTAATTAAGGGAGAAATTTAAACTTAAGTTTTCTCAAATAAAAAATTTAAAATGATATTACACTTAAATAATTCAATTTCTGAAGCAGAAGCACAAAAAATTGCTGTTGAAAATCAAGCTTTTTGTTTCAACGATGGAAAACAATTTGTTTTGATTACAAGTTCTTCTTTAAAAGAAGTTCCTGAAGGTTTGAAATCAAAAATTACTGAATCTTGGGTGTTTCCAAATGACAATCAATTGGCTTCCAGAGAATACATTAAGCACACAAGAGAAGTTGATTTTGGGACATTTAAAATTGGCGGAAACACCAAAAACACTGTTTTAATTGGTGGTCCTTGTTCTGTGGAATCTGAATCTCAAATTCGTGAATCAGCAAGTTTCATGGCTGGTTTAGGCTTGAAATTATTTCGTGGAGGTTGCTATAAACCAAGAACAAGTCCATACAGTTTTCAAGGTTTAGGTTTAGAAGGTTTGCAATTATTAGCAAAAATGCGCGAAGAATTTGGAATGCAAGTAATTACTGAAGTTCGCGATGCAACTCACGTTGAAGAGGTAATTGAATATACCGACATCATTCAAGTTGGAGCAAAAGCAATGTACGATCAAGGGATTTTACGTGCTTGCGCAAAAACTCAAAAACCAATTTTAATCAAAAGAGGATTTGGTACAACTT
>CAMBRH010000188.1 GCA_945870115.1 Chitinophaga pinensis
TATCTTGCGTTAATTTTTCTAAAATAGGTAATATGGTTTCTAAATTTGGTTCTATAAAATTCATAAATAAGGTTTTAATTATTTTTGTTTGCAACTAATCTTTTTAGTAAAACACTCGGTCTATATCTGTCTTCTCCATATTCTTCAAACAAGGATTGAAGTTTTGTGAGCACCTTTTCTAAACCGATTTCTTCAGACCATTTTAACAATCCTTTCGGGTAATTAACTCCATTTTTCATTGCTAAATCAATATCTTCAGCTGAAGCAACGTTTAAAAATAAAGCATCATAAGCTTCATTAATTAGCATTGTAATTATTCTGTCAAAAATTTCTTGTGCTAATTTTAGATCTTTATTTGCTAAAGGTTTTTCTACATTCTCTTGATAAGAATAAAATCCTCTTCCAGATTTACGACCATAAAAACCTGCTTCTTTATGTCTTTTTTGAGTAAATGATGGTTTGAATCGTGGATCGTAATAAAATGCTTCAAAAACGGTTTCTGTAACGGTATAATTTACATCATTTCCGATATAATCCATTAAAGTGAAAGGGCCCATTTTAAAGCCTCCAATCTCAGTCATGGCCCAATCGATCGTTGCAAAATCTGCAAGACCTTCTTCGTAAATACGTAAAGCTTCGCCGTAAAATGGTCGTGCAACACGATTTACAATAAATCCTGGTGTATCTTTACATATTACACCAATTTTTTTCCAAGAGTCAATTAATTTTTTAGATTTTTCTATAACTTCAGCAGATGTCTGTACTGCTGGGATAATTTCAACCAATGGCATTAAAGGCGCTGGATTGAAGAAATGAATTCCAATAATTCGATTTGGATTTTTTAAAACTGATCCTATTGACGCAATCGAAAGTGAAGAAGTATTGGAAGCTAAAATACACTCCTCAGAAACTATTTCTTCAATTTCTTTGAAAACTAAATGTTTGACCTCCAAATTTTCAATAATTGCTTCAATTACAATTTCGCAAGGTGCGAAAGATGATTTTTCGTTTGTAAACTCGATTCTTGAAATAATCAAATCTGCTTCTTCTTGAGAAAATTTCCCTTTTTCTACCAATTTTTCAAAGGTTTTTTCAAGGTTTAATTTAGCTTTTTCTAAAGCAAGTAAATTTGAATCTACTAAAACTACTGAATGTCCTGCTTGAGCTGCAACTTGTGCAATTCCTGCGCCCATTGTTCCCGATCCTAAAACTCCAACTTTTATCATTCCTTATATTTTTTAATTTGGTTTTAAATGTAATATTAAGAATTTATCTCAATGAAATTCACTCGAATTGTCGTGCCATCTTCATTTGACTTGTATGAGATTTCACCTTCAAGCTGATCCGTTAAAGCAGTAATAATCTCTACTCCTAAGGTTTGCGATTCTAGAAAATCAAAACCTTCTTTCATGCCACTTCCATTGTCTTTAATTTTTAGCTGAAATTGTTTTTCATTTAATTTACTGATTTCAACTTTTAAAATTCCATCTGTTTTATTTTGAAAAGCATATTTGAATGAGTTTGTAATTAATTCGCAAATAATTAAACCAAGAGGAACAACCGTGTCGATGTTTAAAATAATATCATTCGTTTTTATCGAAATTTTTGTTTTATCTGCGCTATTATACGAATCAAATAATTGATTTATTAAATCATTTAAATAATCATTCATATTAATTGTAGCAAAGCTTGTGTCTAAATACAATTTTTGATGAATGAGGGCAATTGCCTGAATTCTTTCTTTACATTCGTTAATTGCAATTTTTGCAGGTTCATTTTCCAAGTTGTTGGATTGCAAACTTAAAAGACTAGAAATTATTTGTAGATTATTTTTTACTCGGTGATGAATTTCTTTTAATAATAATTCTTTTTCTTTTAAAGTAATGTTAACAACATTTTTTTGTAATAAAATTTCTTTGTTATAAATAAACAAAAGGCGATTTGTTTTATTTTTTTGGTAAATAATTACAATGAAAATAATAATTATTAATAGCAGAAACAGTCCACAAAGTCCAAAAATTATTTTAAGTTTTATCTGATAATTTTTTTCATCCGTTAATTTACGTTCATTTTGGAGCTTTTTGTAAACTCGATCGATTTCTAAATTTGTTTGGGCAATCATTTTATCTTTAATCTGATTGTCAACCTGAATCATTAGTTTAGAATATTTGTAAGCTAAAATCGGATTGTTTTTTAGGTTGTAATATTCTTCTAAATTCCAATAGCAGTGAAAAATATCTCTTGGGTCAGCAACATTTTTTTGCTCTAAAAATAAATCAAAATAATATTTCGCACTATCGCTATTTCCTTCTATAAAAAGATGAGCTTCTCCTAGATTTAAAAGAGCGTTTGCATAAGATTTTAGTAAATTATTTTCAAAAGAATATTTTTTGGTTTCTTGAAACCATTTTAATGCTTCGTTATATTTCCCTTCCCAAAAACAAGATATTCCTTGCGTAACTTTTGTTTCAAATTCTAAATTTTTGTATCCTCTTGTATTGAAAATTTGTTTTGCCTTTTCTAAATGAAATTTTGCTAATTTATAGTTGGATTCATTTGAATAAAATTTCCCCAAACTAAAATGTGATTTTGCCTCAATGAAATAAAAATTGTTGTTTTTAGCAATTTTGTTTACTGCAAGTAATTTTTTTTCTTGATTTTTTTTATTTCCTTTTATCCCTTCATTTAGCGCACTTAAATGCTCCAAAAGTGTATTCTGATATAGGTGCGTGCTTTTATTTTTCCATGATAAAGCTTCGTAATAAGCGAGTTTCATGTGAACATAATCTCCTTGGGATCGATACATTTCAGCTTCTAAAAGTGAAACTTCAATGATGATATTGGTTTTTTCAAAATTTTGAACTTCTTTTTTAAATAAATCAATTTCCGCCTCAGCCTTATCTAGATCTGTGACAATTAATTCATTTAAATTGGCAATTCTTAATTTATAAGACGTGCTTATTCCGTCATTTTTAGCATCTAATTTTACTTGATTAAAAGATATAAAGGAATTAAAAAGTAAAATCGTAAGTAAAATGCTAATTTGAACCTTTTTTATCGAAGAAATTATATTTTTAAAATGAAACATATTTTATTATTTACCTTTAAATACAGGTTTTCTTTTTTCCAAAAATGCTTGAACTCCTTCATTGAAATCGTGTGATTTTCCAGCCTCTGTTTGTAATTTTTCTTCTAAATTTAATTGTTCTTCCAAGGTATTTGAAAAACTTTCATTTACTGCTTTTTTAGTTAGAAAAAGCGCTTTTGTTGGCATAAGTGCAATTTTTTCAGCAAATGTTTTAACGAATAAATCAAAATCTTCATCAGCTACTGATTTGTATATCATATTCATTTGCTCTGCTTCATCTGCCGAAATTTTATCGCCAGTCATCATCAAAGCCAATGCTTTTTGCGTACCGATAATTCGTGGTAAAAAGTAAGTTCCTCCAGAATCTGGGATCAAGCCAATTTTAGAAAATGCTTGTATGAATGAAGCAGATTTTTTGGCAATTGTAATGTCACAAGCTAAAGCGATATTCGCGCCAGCTCCTGCGGCAACTCCATTTACAGCACAAATAATAGGTTTTTCAGAAGAACGAATTAACGTAATAATAGGATTGTAATGTTTTTTTACAATATCTTGCAATTCAGGACCATTTGGATCAGTAGCTTCTGCCAAATCTTGTCCAGCACAAAATGCTTTTCCTTCTCCTGTTAAAACAATTGCACGAATTTGAGCATCTTTAGAAGCAAAAATCAATTCTTCTTGCAATAAAAAAGCCATTTTTTGGTTGAATGAGTTGAAAACTTCAGGTCTATTTAGTGTAAGATAAATAATTCCGTTTTCAATTTTTTTACTTATTTCCATGAAAAAAATTTATGCGAATATAAGGAAAAAATCTTTAAAATGGACTTAAGGATAATTCAATAATCGATTTAGCAAATTGATGAGTTTGATTTTTAGCATTTTAAATGCGTATCTTTGCCGTAAATTTTATTAAACATGTTTAAGTTTTCCATTTTTACTTTTATTTTAAGTCTAAGTTTTTTATCATATTCTCAACTTTCTTCTGTTTATGGAAAAGCAGACTACAATTTTTGGATTAATTTGCCTGAAGATTCAATTTTGAATTCAAAACCGCCAATTTTGATTTTTTTGCACGGAAAAAGTTTATCTGGAACAGATTTAGCTAGAGTGAGAAAATATGGTGTAATTCACGAAATGGATAAGGGAAGAAAAATTCCGGCAATTGTTATCGCTCCGCAAGTTGCGACAGGACATTGGGTTCCAGAAAAAGTTTTGTCAGTTTTGGAATATGTTCAAAAAAATTACAACACAGATTCTAGTAGAATTTACGTTGTAGGTATGAGTTTGGGTGGATATGGAACCCTGCATTTTGCAGGGAAATATGCTGATAAAATTACAGCCGCTGTTGCTTTGTGTGGCGGTGGAAATGAAAAAGACGCCTGTAATTTGTCAACAATTCCACTTTGGATTCAACATGGAGATGCTGATAATGCTGTCCCAATTTCTCAATCTGAAAAAATGGTTTCTGCGATCAAAAAATGCAGTGCTGATAATTTGATTTATACAATTATCAAAGGTGCAAATCATGGAGACTTGGAGCGAATTTTTAGAACGGATGAATTATACAATTGGCTTTTCTCTAAAGTTAGGATGTAATAATTTGAAAAAAATCATTTTACGATAATTTTGGTTTAATTTTGGTATATTTGTTTTTATAATTTATCAAAATTCCAATTATGAAGTTTTTTATCTTTTCCATTTTCTTACTTTCAACTTCTATTTTGAATGCTCAAAGTATTTCAAAATACATGAACAACATTAGTGAAGTTGCAGCTAACGTTAGAAGCGCTTCTTGGTTTTATACCAATAGTGTTTCCAAAAGCAAAAGTGCCGTTAAGGTGGAAAAAGAGAGGCAAAATTTAATTAAGACAATTGAGGAAGCTCAAGTTGAAGTTGCTAAAAATGGAAGTTTTGAAGGAATTTCTTATTACAAAGATTCCGTTTTATCATTTTTAAAAACCTACAAAGAAGTTATTGTTGTTGATTATGAAAATATCAAATCAATTGAATTAAATGCGAAGCATAAATTTGATTTAAAAGATAAATACATTCAAGCAAAAGAGGATGCAAATTCAAAAATGTTGCAAGCAAGTGACATGTTGGATGCTGTTGAAAGTAGATTTGCTACTGAAAATAAAGTAAAGTTATTGGTTACCAAATCCAAAGTTGCCGAAAGGTTAAAAAAAGCGAATAAAGTCTACAAATATTACAATTCAGTGTTTCTGTTGTTTTTCAAACCTTATTATGAAGAAGCACTATTTTTACAAGACTTAGATTCTGCAAATATTGAACAAATGGAATTTCACAACATTGAGTTAGCTGCTTTCACAAAAGCAAATTTGTCAATGTTAGATTTAAAACTCGATTTTGATGGGGATAATTCTCTTGTAAATTCATGTAAAAACGTTTTGCTTTTTTATCAATCTGAAGCTGAAAAGGATTTTTTGAAAATAATTGAGTTTCAAAAATTCAAAGCTGCTTATAAAAAAACAAAGTCTGATTTGGAAGCGAAAAGTTCTTCAGAAAGAGCAAAAGGTGAAGTTGCAGCATTCAATAAATTGGTGGAAGAATACAATCAAAGAATGAATGAATACAATCAATTAATTTTGGATCTAAATACCAAAAGAGAAACATTGATTAATTCTTGGAATATTATCGGGTCCGATTTTGAGGATAAACATTTGAATTAGGATGCAAAAAACATGTTCAAAAGGTCATCAATTTAACAAAACAAGTGCTTGTCCCGTTTGTCCTATTTGTGAAAAAGAAAAGGAAGAGTTTTTTATCCCCAAACTTTCTGCTCCAGCGAGAAGAGCACTTGAAAATGCAGGAATAGATTCTTTAGAAAAATTAGCAACTTATTCTGAAAAAGAATTGCTAAAATTACATGGAATTGGTAAAAGTGCGATTCCTGTTTTGAGGGGGTTTTTAGAAGAAAAAGTATCTTAGGTTTAAAGTAATTTTTAATGACTAAAAAATATCATATATACATTATCGGATTTATTTTCCTTTTAATTCTATTCCCTTCTGGGATTTTACAATCTCATTTGAAAGGAAATCCTCAAGTCTTTTTGTTAGTTTTATCAATTCTGACTTTATTGGCGTTTTATTCTGAGTATCATAAAATATCAACTTTCTTATTTTATATTTTGTTGTTTGTCGTTTTATACATGAGTTATTTTGTGCTGATTGATTGGGTAATGCATCAACTTGATCCACCAAATAAATTTGAAAAAAGAAGACCTTCAATGGATTTAAGCGGATTAGTTTATGGTTTTTTTGCAATATTTCCTGCGTTAATAAGCGTAATCCTTTACCATAAGACAAATCAAAGAAATAAAATATTGGAAAAATTTTTTTTATTTTTTTATTCTGTTTTGACTTTTTTACTTTTTCTAATAAATGAATTACTATAATTTTTTCAATTTAGTTAGAAAGTTTTTTCTAAAAATCCAATCTACTTCTCCCAACCAAATTTCTCTTGAATCTTGTCAAAAATAAAATCTTTTACCGCTTCATTTTCAATTTTTTCAATCACATCACCAATAAATGCAGAAACCATCAAGGCACGAGCAGATTTTTCAGAAATCCCTCTTGCTCTTAAGTAAAATACTGCTTCTTCATCTAATTGACCAGTTGTAGATCCATGCGAACATTTTACATCATCTGCATAAATTTCTAGTTCTGGTTTTGAATTGATTGTTGCGTTATCGCTCAACAAAACATTTCCATTTGATTGAAAAGCATTGATTTTTTGTGCATCTTTTCTAACAAAGACTTTTCCGTTAAAAACTGCAGTTGCACTGTCATCAATTACACCTTTGTACAATTCATTTGATTGACAATG
>CAMBRH010000189.1 GCA_945870115.1 Chitinophaga pinensis
CACGCAATCTTTTTAACGAATTTATTAATCGCGTATTATCTCGTTGATGAAGTCCAATACTTGGCTCGTCTAAAACATATAAAACATTCATTAATTCTGAACCAATTTGTGTTGCCAAACGAATTCGTTGTGCTTCTCCACCCGACAAAGTCTTAGCAGAGCGATGAAGTGATAAATATTCCAAACCAACTTCAAGGATAAAATCAATTCTCGTTCTAATTTCTTTAATGATTTCAGTTCCAATAATTAATTCTTGCTTAGACAATTGTTTTTCAATTTTTGTAAACCAAACAGCCAAATCACGGATATCCATCATGGCCAAATCACCAATATTTTCTTTACCAATTTTAAAATAATGAGACTCTTTTTTTAATCTTGTTCCTTTACATGTTGGACAAATTGCTCGATTCATGAAACTTTGTGCCCAACGTTGAATTGGCGCAGAACTTTCTTCAGAATGTCTAGAAACAAATTGAATTATTCCTTCAAAGATAATCGACTTATCCTTTGGCGAACGCTCCAATCCTTCGTTGCCGTAAAGCAAAACATGAACAACATCTTCCGAAATATCTTTAATTGGAGTAGAAAGTGTAAATCCTTCTTCTAATAAATAAGCTTCAATTTTATCAAAAATCCAAGTTCTTTTATATTCACCAATGGGCGCAAAACCACCCTTTTTGATTGATAATTTTGGATCTGGAATAATTTTTTCTAAGTCAATTTCAGATATTTCACCAATTCCATTACAATCCAAACAAGCACCGTAAGGAGAATTAAACGAAAACAAGCTAGGTTCAGGTTCAGGATAAGAAATTCCAGAACTTGGGCACATTAAGGAGCGACTGAAATGCTTCACTTCATTTGTTTCATAATCCATTAACATCATGGCTTTATTTCCATGTTTCATGGCCAATAAAACGGTATCGTAAAGTCTTTTTTTATCTTTTCTATCCACAACAATTCTATCAATAACGAGTTCAATATCATGAACTTTGTATCGATCTAATCGCATTCCACTTTCAAGTTCTTTTACATCGCCATCAATTCTAACTTTAGAGAAACCAGACTTTCTCATTTGCTCAAACAATTCTCTATAATGTCCTTTTCTAGCTTTAATTTTTGGCGCTAAAACAATTACTTTTTTGGAATCATAATTTTGTAAAATGATGTCAACAATTTGATCGTCAGAATATTTCACCATTTTCTCATTGCTTACATAAGAATAAGCAGTTGAAACTCGGGCAAAAAGTAAACGCAGGAAATCATAAATTTCTGTAATTGTGCCTACTGTAGATCTTGGAGATCGGGAAACTGTTTTTTGTTCAATTGAAATTACGGGACTTAGACCTTCTATTTTATCTACATCTGGACGTTCCAAGCCACCTAAAAATTGTCTTGCGTATGAAGAAAAAGTTTCAATGTACCTTCTTTGTCCTTCGGCAAAAATCGTATCAAAAGCTAAAGAAGATTTTCCAGAACCTGATAATCCAGTAAATACTATTAATTTATTTCTAGGGATTTTTAAATCTATGTTTTTTAAATTGTGCTCTCTAGCACCATAAATTTCAATGTATTTTTGCTCGTCTATTTCCACAATTGACGTATTTTCGATGTCATTTTGAGGATTAATTTTACCCATACTTCAGTAACATTTATTTTTTGTAACTTAGATTACGCTTGTTTTTATCATAAGCTAACGAAATTCCTTTTTAAAATCTATAACTGCGCTTACGCTTGTTTTTATCATAAGCTAAGGCTTATCTTCATTAGTTGCATGATACCTTAAAGTAAATCGATACAAGATTACAAATACTACAACAAAGAAAAGGAAGAAAAAGATGAGGGGTATTAAAATTCCTTTTTTGCTCAAATAAATCATAAAAACACTTAAAATTGTGGAAAAAGCAGAAATTAGTGTAAAAACATACCAAACTTGTCTATCTGATAAACCAGCATAAACTAAATGATGAGTCGTATGATCTTTTCCACCAACCATGGGAGATTTGCCTTTTTTCATGCGGTTTACAGATACTGTAATCGTATCAACCGCAGCAGGAGTTAGAGCTATTAAACAAATAAAAATACCAATCCATGAAGGGTTTTGAGTATCTTCTCCGACATTCCAAAGGCATTTGATAGAGAAAAAAGCAACTAATAAGCCAATAAATTGACTTCCTGCGTCTCCCATAAAAAGTTTAGAAGGATTTATATTATATTTTAAGAAACCAAGCAGTGCACCAATTTGAGAAATTAAAATTATAGTCCAAAAATTCCTGTTAAAATCAAAAATTATAAATGATGAAACTAAACATGAAATAAGAATAAAGGTCACTGTTGTGCCAGTTATGCCGTCCATATTGTCTAGCATATTTAAAGAATTCATTAATGCTATTACCCATATTACTGTTAAAATTGCATCAATTAAATAAATATGAGTTAAATCAATAGTTGTGTTCGTAAAAACAAAAATTACACCACATAAAATTTGGATAAATAATTTACCAAGTGGTTTTGTGTTATAAGCATCATCAGCTAATCCCATTAAAAAAGCAAGGGTTCCAGCGGATAATAATCCAATAAATTCAGTGTTTTTAAAAATAGAATCATCTTCACTAAATACGATACTGAATCCAATTACTGAAAAAAGAAAAACGATGTAAAAACTAACTCCTCCCAAAGAAGGTTTTGATTGATTACTCCAACGGATTATGACATCGTTATTATTTCTGATACCTAAAGATCTAGAAAATCTTAACAATAAAACATTAATTACCATAGAAATAATAATTCCTGAAACTAAAAAAGCTGAGAGTTGTAATAATTTTATTCCCATATTATTTTCTAATTCTTAAAAGTTTTAAAATCCTAAAAAGTAGCGTTTTTTTCCTGTTTTCATCATCGGTATAATATCCACCGCCGTATCCGTAGCCATAACCGTAATTATAACCATAATCGTAGCCGTAACCACCACGACCTTGAACAACTCCGTTTAATATAACATTTAAAGACTTAATTTGTTGTACTTCAAACAATTCTTTTACCCTTTCAGCAAAAACACGTTTAGAATAATTTGCTTTAAACACATAAATTGGAATATCGGCAGAAGCTAAAACTTGAACACCATCGGATACTAAACCAACTGGAGGATTATCGATAATTAAAACATCGTACATTGATTTTAATTTCTCAATAATATTTTGAAAATCCTTGCTTAAAATTAATTCAGATGGATTTGGAGGAACTGGCCCAGCAGTAATGTAATCTAAATTTGGAATATCAGATTTTTTTATGCACTCAATTAATGAAATTTGATTTACAATTAAAATACTCATTCCATTGTCATTGTTAGAATTAAAACCAAGGTGAATTTTCGGTTTTCGTAAATCCAAATCAATCACAATCGTTCTTTTACCAGACATTGCAATAATTGCAGCTAAATTTAAGGCCACAAATGTTTTTCCTTCTCCAGAAATAGACGATGAAATTGCAATTGTCTGTGCATTTTTGTTGATAAAACTCATGTTTGCACGAATGTTCCTCAAAGCCTCAGATAGCATCGATTTTGGTGAATCATGAACAATTATTTGAGAGAAATCCATGCTCCTTTTTGTCATCGGAACACTACCTAAAATGGCAACTTTTTCAGGTAAAAGCATTTTTAATTCATCAACATTATTTATTTCATTAAAGGTAAAATATTTAAAAGCTAAATAAGTTAAACCTAATAATAAACCTACAAAAAGAAAACCACCATATACCATTTTTCGATTTGGACTTATAGGTGCTAATGGAATTTCGGCTTCTGACAAAACTCTGTTATTACTTGAAAAACCAGCTTTAGAAATGGAATAAAGTACTTTTTTTTCTGCTAATAAGGTGTAATACTTTTCATTCAAATCCTGCATTGATTTCAATCGATTGTATTCCATTTTTTTATCTGGAAGGCTAAAATATTCACTTTCAAATCCACCTAATTTACTTTGTAATAATTTTGAATTTTCTAAAAGCCTATCTAAAATTGTTGCAACACTTTTCTTTATTGAATTAATTTTGTTGACTATTTTTGCATTTAAATCTTTTATTACAGAGTTTTCTTCTGTAATTTCAAACAACAAATCTTCCTTTTTTTCTAATAAATTGTATAAATCTTGAATTTGCTTTGAAAGCGACGCTTCGTAACTTTTACCTAACATTTCAGGAATTAATTTGTAAATTTCCAATCGATTTGGATCAGCTTTTAATTTACTATTAACAAGTCTTAAGGTACTAATTTCATTGTCAAGTTCATATAATCTATCTGAAATTTCTTTTATGTTACCGCTTAAACTTGTCCCCATTTGTTCAGGGTCAGGCAAATTTGAAACTTTTAAATAACGTGTTAAACTATCTTTAGAATCTTTTAATTCGTTCGCAATGGAATCTAGTTGAACATCAATAAAATTTAGAACATTATCAGACGACTTTTTTTGTACTTCATCATCGAATTCAAAAAATGAACTTGTAAGAGACACAATTATATCATGGCACAAAAGTGGATTATTTCCCTGATAATTAATCAAAACTGTCTGCGCTTCAGGGTCTGCAGCTTGAACTTCAAGACCAGCTAACAGTCTTTTAATTAATGATTTTTGTTCGTTAAAAGTAAAAAATAATTCATTTTGACTTTGTAATTCATTAAAAGAATATTTTGAAACTTGTTTAAAAACAACATCAAAATGTTTGTTTACAAGATGTGATTCAACTTTTCCTGTAATTGAATTCTGTTTACCTTGAAAATCGTATCTTAACGTTACATCATTTCCTTCTGTTGTAATGTAAATAGGAACATTACACAAGCTAGAATCTTTTAAAATGTAAGGAACAATATTAAAAGCACTTAAATGATATAATTCTTCTGTGAGCACATTTCCCTTAGAGAACAAACTTACATTTAAGTTTAATCGTTCTACAGCTTTTTCAAATAAAAACTCTGATTTTAAAAGTTCAATTTCAGATGAAATATTTGGTTCTTGTGTTAGATTTTCTAATTCTAAAACCTCTTTACCTTGGTCTTTCTTTTCAATTTGAATAATCGAACTTGATTTATAAACCATTTTGGTATATCTCAAATATAAAAACCCTAAAGTCAAGAAAATTCCAATTGCAAAAAGTGTTAAAAACCAATACTTGCGCAAAACAGCCCGCAATAAATGTGGATTGTAACCTTTGTTTATTATTAAACTTTTTTGAACTGAATTCACGCTAAATTATTTACTTAATAAGGTTATTAAAATACTTAAACTCGATACAATTGTTAAAAATGGAGTTATTTGGGTCAAAGTCTCCCTTGCTAATCTTGGGTTTGGCTCAATATAAATGTAATCATTGGACTGAACAATCATATCTGTGTATTGTAAACCTTCAATTTTTGATAAATCAATTAAATAAATTTCTCTTTTTCCATTAATTTTGCGCATTAACTTAACTGTATTTGCTTTTCCTCTTTCGGTAATTCCACCAGCTTGAGCAATAGATTCCATTAATGTTGTATTATTATTAAGTAGAGGAATAACTTTAGCATCTCCTCCATTTCCTGGGAAAACAATTACTCTTTGATTTGTAACTCGCACTTGAACAAAAGGATTTTGATGCTCCTTTGCATATAATTTAGCCAATGTATCTTCGCATTCTGTGATTGTTAGCCCTAAAACATGTACATTTCCAATTACTGGTAGCTCTGTGAAACCGTCATTCTTGACAATAAACTCCATTTCTTTGGCATTCATTGCCCCTGGATTCACACCACCAACACCAGTTTGATTATCAATAATTTTATGGCCTAAATTATTACTTATTGTGAATGAAATCTTATCATCTTTTGATATCCTGTATTCTTCCAAAGGTTTCATGGGAATAGAGTCATATTTATATTCGCCACCTTTTGGAGTTTTAAACATGATATTACTATTCACTCCACAACTTGAAAAAACAAAAAATAAGATCAATATTGAAATTATTTTGAGTAAGTAATGTGATTTATTTTCTTGAATTTTATTCAATTTAGTTGTTTTTTCTGTTAAAATTTATTTTTTAATCTTCAATAATTCATAATAGTAATTTTCCATATCTTTCACCAGTCTTGAATAGGAAAATTTTTCTCGCACAAAATCCCAAGAATTTTGTGACATTAATCTGCGAATTTCATCATTTTCAACGAGAATTCCCAATTTTTCTGTATAATTTTTCAAATCACCCTTTTCAATGACAAAACCTGTCTTACCATCTAACATAATGTCCTTAACGCCACCAACGTTGGTTGATATAACAGCAACATTACTCGCTTGAGCTTCAATTAGACTCACTGGAGTCCCCTCATTATCTGACGTTAAGCATATTACGTCCATTCCTGCATTAAAAGTTGCTATGTCTTTTATCCACGAAGTCATGAAAATTTTCTCGCCAAATTTGGAATTTATTTCAGCGGTTTTTGCTTTTATTTCGACAAGTAATTCCCCATCTCCAACTACGAAAAATTTCACTTTTTGGATTCCTTTAGCTAATAAATTTTCAACAACTTGAAAGAAAAAAGCATGGTTTTTTATCGGAGCTAAACGACCAATAATTGCTACGGCAACTTCATCATCAGAAATGTTATACTTTTCTCTAACCAATCTACGTTTTTCAACAATATTATCTTGAAATTTTGATAAATCAAAACCTAAGGGAATCACTTTTACTTTAGAGGCTTCGCAAATATGGTGTATTTTAGTTAATTCTTCTTTTTGAATTTCACTGATGGCAATTATTCCCGTTGATTTTTTCGCTAAACGACGTTCAATGAACTTAAATATTTTGGTTTTCAAACCCCCACAATATGAA
>CAMBRH010000190.1 GCA_945870115.1 Chitinophaga pinensis
TTAAAGCCAAAAGTGTTGATGATGACGATGATGATTTTGATGAAGATGATGAAATCGTAAAAGCAGACGAAGTAAAAGTTGATGAAGAGGATGATTTTGATGACGATGTTGATGATGAATATGACGTTGCCGATAAAGATGATGACGATGATGACGATGATGACAAAGAAGATTAATCCTTTGAAAAAATAATAATAAAGAGTAAACTGTTCAATTAATTTTGGGCAGTTTTTTTTTATTTTATAACTTTAGAATAAACATAAATGATAACTATTTTCTACATTTCTATTCTGCATTAAAGAAAATATCTAACTTTGTGAAAAATAATAAGGTGAAAAACACAAAAAATATATCTGAAATGGTTGAATCTGATCAAATAAAGGAACAGGGTAATAAACCAACTTCAAAAGTAAAATCATATATTTCTTTCACTAAACTCAGATTATCTGCACTAGTTATTGTATCCGCCTTATCCGGTTATCTTTTTGTTGGTGGACATGATTTAATTCAAATCACTTATTTAGTTTTGGGTGGATTTCTAGTTACTGCAGCATCAAATGGTTCAAATCAAATTTGGGAAAAGGATTTGGATAAATTAATGAAAAGAACGCAAAATCGTCCACTTCCACAAAACGAAATGTCATTAAAGGAAAGTTATTTTGTCGTAATTTTCTGCTTGATTTCTGGTTTAGTCCTACTTTATCAATTAAATTTCACAACTGCTATTTTAGGCTTATTATCTTACGTTTTATACGTTTTTATTTACACACCTATGAAACGCATAAGTCCTTGGGCCGTTTTCATTGGAGCTTTCCCAGGCGCAATGCCTCCTATGTTAGGGGCAATTGCACACACAAATGAATTTGGTTTGATTCCAGGTGTTTTGTTTTTTGTTCAATTCATCTGGCAATTTCCACATTTTTGGGCAATAGCTTGGGTGGTTTTTGACGATTACAAAGCTGGTGGTTTTTCTTTACTGCCATCGAAAGAAGGTAAATGTAAAGCTTCTGCATTTCAAATTGTTGCTTATGCATTTTTATTAATTCCATTCAGCTTATTGCCATGGCTCTTAGGTTGGACAGGAATTGCTACTTTAATAATTGGAACAATAGCAAGTGCTTGGTTTTTTTGGTATGCTTACAAACTATTTTTAACAACTGATGATAAAGATGCGAAAAAATTAATGTTTGCTTCATTTTTATACTTACCAGTAATTCAATTTTTATACGTATTTGATAAAATCTAACTTTACAAAACATTATATTAAAAAAACTGTTTTACTTTACATAACAAATAAAAAATGCAAAAAAAATACGAAAATGAGTTAGATCCAGTGATTAAACTCAAAATGAAAAAAAACCTAATTTACGTATCTATTTTCAGTATTGTGATGATTTTTGCCGGATTTACATCTGCTTACATCGTTTCAATGGGTGATACTTTTTGGGTAAAATATCCCCTTCCTTTAGGGTTTTGGTTTAGTACAGCAGCAATTCTTGTAAGTAGTATAACTTACATTTTAGCATGTCATTTTTCCAAAAAAGGTAATTTTGCTTTCTTGAAAATATTCATGAGCTTTACCTTAATATTTGGTTTACTATTCGTTTATTTTCAATGGAAAGGTTACGGACAATTGGTTGATAAAGGTGCAAACTTTAGAAATTCAATTCTTGTAACAGATGGTAGATATGGAGATTATTTTGAGATAAAATACTTAGATAAATTCATTGAAGTGAATGCAAATGACTATATAATAAATGGAAAAATCTTAAATTCTTCACAAGACAAAGAATTAAAGAATTTTATCAAGCCTTTCGAAAAAACTGCAAAACCTACTGGATATTCAATCACATCTTTAGCACCAAAATTCACACTTTACTATCAAGGAGAATTAGTTTCAATCCAAAAAAACAAACTAGTAACTACAAGTGGTAAAGAGTTGAAATACACAGACATGAGACGATTACAATCATTAGCATGGAATATACGCGATAACCGTGGAGATTTTTTCTATAAGGGAAAACTAGGGAAAGATTTTCACATTTATTACAAAGGAAAAGAATTAAAATATAAAGAAAGAGATTTGTATTTTGGCAATAAAATATTGTCCGCACCTCTTCAATTGAAAATCAACCAATCTCGTGACACAGCAACTTCCTATTTGTACATAATCACAATTTTACACCTTTTACACATTCTTGCTGCAATCATTTACTTATTTAGAATGGTTCTAATTACGTTTAAACCAAGTTTAACTCCTGATAATCAATTGAGTATAAAGCTAGGCTCAATCTTCTGGCATTTTTTAGGTATTTTATGGCTATATTTGTTGGTATTTTTACTTTTTATTCATTAAACTTGCAAAAAATTTATTAGAATGGCAGATCACGCTTCAACACAAATAGATAACGCTACCCTTTGGGGAGGTAAAATTTCACCGTTTAGCACAAGTTACGGTAAATTAATGATGTGGTTTTTCCTTGTTTCAGATGCTTTGACATTTGGAGGATTACTGATTGCTTATGGTTTCACCAGACATGACGCTCAAGATGCATGGCCAATTGGTGAGGAAACGTTTAATTCATTACCTTTTTTAGGTCATGGTTATCCTTTGATTTATGTTGCATTAATGACATTTATCTTGATTGTTTCTTCAGTAACAATGGTATTAGCTGTTGAAGCTGGACACAGAATGGACAAAAAAGGTGTTCTTAAATGGATGGTTGCAACAATCATTGGTGGTTTTTTCTTCGTAGGTTCACAAGCTTGGGAATGGTATCACTTTATTCACGGTTCTGAATTTGGAAAAGTTGAATTATCTGACGGTTCAAGAGCAATTGTTAAAGGTCACTTTGGTGAAATTAAAAACTTTACTGTTGTAACTGCTGGACACCATCACAAAAAAGGAGAGGTTATTACTGACGATTTAATGCACATTTTCCAACATGCAGTTGTTGCAGGTGATGTAGAAAATGGTATGATTACACTTCATGATGGAACTGTTGCCAAAATCAATAAAGAAAAAGATCATGATATGAAACTGATCATTAAAGAATCAGGAGCAATCTACAAACTTCAAAAGAAAAAACAAACGATTATTGAAGGTACAAAAGCAGAAAAAATGTACTGGGAAGCAATAAACAGCGGAACAGCAAATCGTGTGATTTACGGGGCAAATCTTCAAGCAAATGAATATGGACCTGTTCAATATGGTCAATTTTTCTTCTTTATTACAGGATTCCACGGATTCCACGTTTTCTCTGGTGTAATAATTAACATCTTAATTTTCTTAGGAGTTGCAAGAGGTACAAATCATAAAAGAGGACACTACGAAATGGTAGAAAAAACTGGACTTTACTGGCACTTTGTCGACTTAGTTTGGGTATTTGTATTCACATTCTTCTACTTGGTTTAATTAAACCTAATAAACAAAATAAAAACAATTAAAATCTTTGAATTATGTTAAGAGATGACTGCATAGAATATTCATTAGACACTCACCACGATGAGGAACATGGCAAAAAATTAAGAGCAAAAATTTGGAAAGTAACAGCACTTTTAACAATAATTACTGCTGTTGAAGTTTTTTGTGGAGCTTTTATAAAACAAAGTTCTGACTATTGGCAATTAACAAAATGGTTTTTCATTATTTTAACATTAGTAAAAGCTGGATATATAGTTTTATCATTCATGCATTTAGGTGATGAGAAAAAAAGTTTGAAATACATGATTTTGGTTCCTTATTTTATCTTTATTCTTTACTTAATATTCATTTTATTAGTTGAAGCAACTGCTGTTGATAAAGCATTGAAACTTTACATAGGTTAATATAAAAATATAAATGGCTGAGAAAAAAGCTCCTGCCGGTCTAAAAAAAGCAGCAATATTAACGTTTCTTTTATTTGGTCCGGCTTTTTTATTGATATTCATGTCTTCACGAGGATGTGAGCATAAATTCAAAGAATTAGATGACTTAGGAGAAATTCCATCTTATTCATTCACGGGAATAAACGGTAAAAAGTATTCAAACAAATCCTTTAAAAACAAAGTTGTTTTATTTACAACAATTCAACAAACTTGTCCAGATTCCTGCTCAATCTCTCTTTGGCATTTTGATCAAATCATTTATCAACATGTACGAAAAAATCAAAAAAAATTAGGTCATCTTAGAATTGTTTCTTTTGTTACAGATGGAAAAGGTAATCAAATCAAGGATTTAAAATTAACCGAATCAATTTTGAAAGACCAGTTTGAAGAATACGATCCTAAAATTTGGATCTTAGCAAATGGTGATTCAAAAAAACTCTTTAACATTACACGAAACGGTCAAAAACTTTCTAAAGGTGCAGGAAATTCATACCAAGAACTTATGTTGTTAGGTGACAAAGAAAATCGACTTAGAATGGTTTTGAGTGGTAAAAGTGAAGGAATGATTCGTAGAATGAAACAACACATGGCGCTTCTTGATAAACAGTATGATAAGAACGAAGCGAAGCTTCTGAAGACCAAACGTTAGTGCAGGGAACGAAGCGAAGCTTCTGAAGACCACCGCGAAAGCAGCCACGAAGTGAAACGTTAGTGCAGGGAAAATGATAAAAAGTGAAAAATTATGAGTAATGAATTATGAGTGATGAAATAAAAAATCATACAATGAAAAACACAATTTCTTATTTTCAGTTTCTCAGTGTTAAAAAAAGCACCTATTTATTTTTACTTCTTCTTTTAACAGCATGCGAAAGCGACAAAAAAGTAAGAGTACTTCCAATTATCGGGAATTATGATGTAGAATATTCAACAGTGGATGGAAAAGAAGTAACTGATACAATTTATCCAAAGATTCCTGAATTCTCCTATTTGAATCAAGATTCAGTAATGATTAGTTCAAAATCTATGAAAGGAAAAGTTTGGATTGCAGATTTCTTTTTTACTTCATGTCCAACAATTTGTCCTAAAATGACTTCTCAAATGAAACGTCTATCTTTTCTAACGAAAGATTTGGAAAAATATGTTCAATTTTTGTCTTTTAGTATAAATCCAACAAAAGATCAACCATCAGTTTTAAGGAAATATATAAAACTACATGGTATTACAGCAAAAAACTGGTATTTCTTCACAGGTGATGAAGAACAAACACATGATTTAGGTGTTAATTATTTCAATGTCTTTGCAAATAAAGACATCGCTTCAGAAGGTGGGTACGCACATTCACCAGCATTTGTTTTAGTAGATACAGAAGGTTATGTCAGAGGTGTTTATGTTGGCACAGAAACAAAACAAGTAGATTTATTACATAAAGATTTAAGAAAACTTTTAAAATACGAATATAAGTATGAAATCAACGAGTAAAATTAAACGATTTAAATTATTAACTATCATTGCTTCAATTGCTATCCCTTTGGTAGTAGCGGTTTTATTTAAAGTTAAAATTGAAATCCCAAACTTTAATCCAGGTATTTTACCTCCAATTTATGCCACAATAAATGGAGTTACAGCTGTTTTTTTAATTTTAGCATTAGTAGCAATCAAAAGAAAAAACAGAAAAATACACGAAATAATAATGAAATTTTGTATCGTTTTATCCTTGGTATTCTTGGCGTTATATGTACTTTATCACATGACATCTGATTCTACGGCGTTTGGAGGTACAGGGATTTCAAAATCAATCTATTTATTCATTTTGATTTCTCATATTATCCTGAGTGTTTTGGTGATTCCAATGGTTTTATTTTCTTATTTTCATGCGTGGAAAGGTGATTTTGTGAAACATAAAAAATTAACAAGAATTACTTGGCCAATTTGGTTTTATGTTGCTGTGACAGGAGTTATTGTTTACATGATGATTTCACCATATTATAAATAAATCGAAATTACAAAAATTAGAAGCTAAGTTTTCTATGCTTTTAAGTGGTAAAAATAAGTAAGTTAAATTTTATTTTTTATAACTCTTCAGCATGAATTACGAAATGATAAAAGCCTTGCACATTATTTTTGTTGTAAGTTGGTTTGCAGGTTTATTTTATATAGTTCGTCTTTATATCTATCATTCAGAGGCAAAAGATAAATCTCCAGAAGAATATACAATTCTAGCAAATCAGTTTAAAATAATGCAGAAAAAATTGTGGTGGATAATCACAACTCCAGCAATGATTTTGACTGTTATATTTGGTACATTGATGTTTTATATGAATCCAGGTTTATTAACTCAGCCTTGGATGCAAATAAAGATTGTTTTTGTTACTTTATTGCTTGTTTACCATTTTATTTGTCAGAAAATAATGCTAGACTTTAAAGTTGATAAAATCAATTGGAATTCGATGAGTTTAAGACTTTGGAATGAATTAGCAACCGTGTTTTTAGTAGCTATTGTATTTATCGTAACTTTAAAAACATCTTTTGATTGGATAAAAGGTTTATTAGGTTTCTTTCTAGTTGCAGTAGTTTTAATGATAGCTGTTAAACTTTATAAGAAATTAAGAACAAAAGGCAATGTAAATCAAGATTCAGATTTCACAAATTAATGGAAAGTAATCTAATTAGTGCAATTTTAGAGAACAATATTTTACTTGTACAAAAGCAAATTGCCAAAGATTTTTCACCTTATTGTTCAGATTTCCCAAAAGATTTTGAAACTGAAATTTATTCTATTGAATCAATTTTGAGTCAAGTAAAACTAAAATTAGTTGAGATAATGGAAGTTAGTGAGCAAAAAACCTTGCAACTTCTTTATACAATCGATGTAGCTGAAGCACGTTTTTTAGAAACAACAATTAAAAAAGATGTACTTTCAAATTTAGCAGATGAAATTTTAAAACGTGA
>CAMBRH010000191.1 GCA_945870115.1 Chitinophaga pinensis
AATTAATCTTTACTATTTTCCCTAAGTTAGTTTTGTCATGGTTTTTAACCAAAAACACACGCCAAAACTGAATCTATTGTCTTTTTACGACGGATTTACATCCGTCGTTACCAATATTTCACTCCTACGGAGTTTTTGAGCAAAGAAACGGATATTCATTTAATACATTTATATGCGAAGCTAAATTAAGTATTTTTTTTCAATTTCTGAATAGCAAGCGTATTCCAAAAATTAAAGTCATTTACTAATAAACTTAAATTTACTGTCCATTTATTACAAGAAAAGCGCCAGCTTTGATTTTTTAAATGTTAGTTCAAATCTTGATGTTTAAAAATTTAACGTCCATTTGATACAAGAATTGGAATATTTTACCGTCCATTCATTACAAAATATTACAAATTTACCATCCATTTTACTATGTCCATTGCTTAAAAAATTTTTTGGATAGAATTGATTTGTGACTTTTGCATCAAAACTTTTTTATCTTTGTCTTGTTTAATTTACAAATAATTTCAATGTTAAAATCAGGATATATATTTACTCCCTTTGAAGAAGAAAAAAAAGGTGATTTCGATCGGCTTTTTGAAATTTTCAGTGAGATAATTCCGCATACTTCCGGTGATGTTTACGAAGCTTTGGATTGGATGAAAACTTTGGACGAAGAATATAAACTTACAACAAAGGAATATACTTTAGACGATTTTTTGGAAGAACTAAAAGAGCGTGGATATTTAAGGGAAGAAATTAAACCTGATGGAAAAGGCGCTTTGGCAATTACTGAAAAAACCGAACGTGTTCTTCGTAAAAATGCTTTAGATCAAATCTTCGGGAAAATCAAAAAAAGCGGTCAAGGAAATCACAAATCTAAAAAAAGTGGTCAAGGTGATGAAATGACAGGCGAATTTCGTGATTTTCAATTTGGAGATACACTGGAAAATATCTCAATCACGGAAAGCTTAAAAAATGCGCAAATAAACAACGGAATGGCTGATTTTCGTTTGACAGAGCAAGATTTAGTTGTTGAAGACACGCATCATAAATCTCAAATGAGTACCGTTTTAATGATTGATATCAGTCACAGTATGATTTTGTATGGAGAAGATCGCATCACGCCAGCAAAAAAAGTAGCAATGGCTTTAGCAGAATTAATCACGACTTGTTATCCAAAAGACACCTTGGATATAATCGTTTTTGGAAACGATGCATGGCCAATAAAAATCAAGGATTTACCTTATTTGCAAGTTGGACCATATCACACAAATACCGTTGCAGGACTGGAGCTTGCTTTGGATATTTTACGCAGAAAAAGAAATACGAATAAGCAAATTTTTATGATTACGGATGGTAAACCAAGTTGCTTGAGAATGCCTGATGGTCAATATTACAAAAACAGCAATGGTTTGGATCAATTTATTGTAGAAAAATGTTACAACATGGCCGCAAAATCTCGGAAAATGCACATTCCAATCACCACTTTCATGATTGCGCAAGATCCTTATTTGCAAGCATTTATTGAAGAATTTACGAAGTCAAATAAGGGAAAAGCATTTTACACAGGTTTAAAAGGATTGGGAGAAATGATTTTTCATGACTACGAAACAAATAGGAAAAAACGAATTAATTAAGAAAAATGGACACTAAAATAAACACACTTGGCGCGTTAAAAGCTGCTGGATATATTTCAAAAGGTATCAAAGATGAGTTAAGAGATAACTTAATTACTTCTCTGAAAAATGGCAAAAAAACATTTCCAGGAATGCACGGTTATGAGCAAACTGTTATTCCTCAATTGGAACGAGCGATTCTTTCAAAACACAACATCAATTTATTGGGACTTCGTGGACAAGGAAAAACAAGAATTGCCCGATTAATGATCAATTTATTGGATGAGTTTATTCCTTATGTAACTGGAAGTGAAATGAATGACGATCCTTTGAATCCAATCAGTCGTTTTGCACGAGATTTAGTGGCTGAAAAAGGCGACTCTACTCCTATTTCATGGTTACACAGAGACGAACGCTTTTTTGAAAAATTGGCAACGCCAGATGTTACAATTGCTGATTTAATTGGCGACATTGATCCAATAAAAGCTGCGAATTTAAAATTATCTTACGCTGACGAACGTGTTTTGCATTTTGGAATGATTCCAAGAGCAAATCGTTGTGTATTCGTAATCAATGAATTACCAGATTTACAAGCGAGAATTCAAGTTGCTTTGTTCAATATTTTAGAAGAAGGCGATATTCAAATTCGTGGTTTTAAATTAAGAATGCCTTTGGATTTACAATTTGTTTTTACAGCAAATCCTGAAGATTATACCAACAGAGGAAGTATTGTTACTCCTTTGAAAGACAGAATTGGTTCTCAAATTTTGACACATTATTCAGCTGACATTAAAACTGCCAAAATTATTACTTCTCAAGAAGCAGGAAAATTGGAAAATCGTTTGTGTGACGTTTATGTTCCCGAATTGGCAAAAGATATTGTGGAACAAATTGCTTTTGAAGCTAGAAAAAGTGAATTTATTGACCACAAAAGTGGAGTCAGCGCTCGAATGAGCATCACTGCTTATGAAAATTTGATTAGCACTGCGGAAAGAAGAGCAATTTTGAATAATGAAACAGAAACAAGCGTTCGTTTCAGCGATTTAATGGGAATGATTCCGTCCATAACTGGAAAAGTTGAATTGGTTTATGAAGGAGAACAAGAAGGAACAGATTTCGTAGCAAATCGCTTGATTTCGGAAGCAACGAAAACTTTATTCTTGACTTATTTCCCTAAAATTGAGAAATTCAAAAAAGAAAATCAAGCAACAGCTTATGATGGAATTGTAAATTGGTTTTTAGAAGCAAATTCTTTTGAACTTTCTGACGAAGCAAAAAATGAAGAATACAGAGCTGCAATAAATGCGATTGAACCATTAAATGATTTACTTCAAAAATACCAGCCAAAAGTTGCTCCACAAGATTCCTTTTTTCTGAAAGAATTTATACTATGGTCCTTAGTTGAATTAAAACAATTGACGAAAAAACGCTCTGAGAATGGAATTGTATTCAATGATGTTTATGATAGTTACATAAAAGGGTTGTAAAAAGATATTTTTGCTTGGTAAAAAATTACATTTTTTGTTTGTAACATATTGGTTTTATTGCGTTACTTTTGCAAAAAATAAATATGCAATTAAAAATTACGCTCATTTTTCTTTTAAGTTTGTTTTCAAGCTATCATCATGCTCAAAATTTTGAATTAAAAGTAAAAATAAGTAACGAAGAAAGGGAATGTGATACTGATTTAAAGCAGTTTATCTTAGTTCAAAAAAATGCAAATCACGATTCTACCATTTTCGCATTGCAAGATACTTCTTGTTATTTTTCTAAAACAATAGTCTTACTGAAGGGGAATTATGTGTTGAAGATTAAAAGTATATCATCAATACAAAGAGAAATCCCCTTTTCATTTACTGAAAATACAAATTCAACAATTGATTTAGGAACAATAATCTTAAGTAATAAAATTGCACAAGTTGAAGAAGTTACCATAACAGGAATTCCAAAGAAATTCATCATTAGCGACCCAGAAAAAACAGTTGTTTTAGTAGAAAATAATGCAATTCTTGAAAGCAGTACAATCTACAGCGCAATTACAAAAATCCCAGGAATTATTCCTAGTCCAAGTGGTGGATTTACCTATTCAGGTCAAATGGCATCAGTTTTTTTTGAAGGTATTCCCAGTAGTTTGTCGCCAATAGATTTAGATAATTTATTAAAAAGTTTACCTGCAAGTTCTGTCAAAAAGATTGAATTGATTACCAATCCAGGCGCTTCTTACGATGCAAATTTCAGCGGTGCAATTATCGACATTATTAGTAATGACAAAGCATTCAAATGGCTATCTGGTTCAATAAGTTTAAATACCGGCTTAAATAATAACTTCAAAACAATGCCTACTTTTTTATTGAACGGAAAGGCAAAACGATTTACTTGGAACATACAAAGTACCGCTTCTTACAATGAAAGTAATGTGACTGAAAAATCTGATCGAACTTATACTTTTTTAGATAGTTTGCAAGAACTCAATTCTGTTCGCCAAGAAATTTATAAAAATCGCTATTATTCAAATCGAGGGAATTTGATAACAAAACTATCAAAGAAAAGTACTTTACAATTAAATGCAGCCTTAAATACCAATTCAAATCAACTGAACGGAAATTCTCAATCTACAACGAATAATTCCACAATTTATCCCTTTACATCCAATTACGATTCAAAAGGAAAAGGTTATTTTTTTGATGGTGGTTTAAAATACCGCCTAATTATGGATACTTTAAATCGAAAATTGGAAATTTCCAGCAATTACACTAATTCAAACTATGAAAATAAACGAACTGTTGAACAAAGAAATTCTATTTCTAGCTATTCACTCATAAAATCAACTAGTAAGTCACAACGATTAATGAATCGCTTGGATTTAGAATTGCCTTTCTCAGATAAAAAAACACAAATTAATTTAGGTGCAAAAATTACGAATTTTACAGCGACAAATACTGGCGCTTATCGTTTTAATGATACAATTCAACAAGATTGGGAAAACACCATTTTTTCTTCTTCAATTCC
Source organism: Chitinophaga pinensis (assembly GCA_945870115.1). GTDB lineage: Bacteria > Bacteroidota > Bacteroidia > Flavobacteriales_D > Crocinitomicaceae > M2408. The sequence continues at coordinate 4,614 of CAMBRH010000191.1, forward strand.
ATTTGTCTATTCAGAACAAAACTTGGCATTTTATTCTGAATACAAACGCCGCATAAAAAAATCAATTGCAGTTACTTTAGGTTTGCGAGCTGAAGATTTTAGCTTTAAAGGAAAAGTAAATGAAAATACTCTAATCAGTCGAAATTTCTTCAATTTTTACCCTTCAATTCATACCTTATACCGTATTTCGCCAGACATGAACTTGATGATAAACTATTCCCGAAAAATCAATTTACCGAATTACGGAATGTACGATCCAAATTTAACTGGTTACTATGATTCTTACACTCAAAATTCAGGAAATAGAAATTTAGATCCCAATTTTCTGCATCGCTCACAGGCAAAATTATCTATTTTCGAATATTGTCAATTGAGCTTAACGCATACTTTTTCAAATTCAATTAATCTAAGTGATGTAAGTGTCGATTCAAGCACTTTTGCGGTAAATTACACCTACAAAACATATAACAACGTTCAGTCTTTTTCGGGATTTTTCTCTTTGCCAGTTCCTTTTGGTTTATTCTCGCAAGGACTTGATTTTTTTCGCAATCCAATAAATGTGGATGAAATTTCATTTATGTATCTTTATACAAATTGTAATAAAACAACAATTCCAGGTTATAATTATATCAATAAAAATAAAGCTTTGTGGAGTTTTGGTGTATATTCACAATTTATATTGCCTTTCAAAATTCGCTTAAATATTGAATATAATTTTACTGCTAAAGGAACAGATTTGATTTCACAATTTACGCAAAATATTCACGACTTAGAAGCAGTTGTAAGCAGAGAATTTAATCAAAATAAATGGAGAGTATCAGCTTCATTTCAAGATATTTTAAATAAAAACCGAACTGTTTACAGTACAATTTACACTCCTTTAATCACCCGATCTTACACCAAATGGGATACACAAATTGTTTGGTTAAAAATTGCTTATTCATTTGGGAAATACGAACGTCCTTCCCTAAAAGAAGAAGCAATTCCAAGCGGAAAAGGAGGATAAATTAAAATTAAAAAATAAAATGATTTCCACCAAACTAAATCTTCAAGAAAAATTATCCTTAACTTGTTCTCGTGCAGGAACTTGTTGCCACGGAAATCAAGTATTACTTAATCCTTGGGAATTGTATTGTCTTGCCCGTGAAAAGAAAATTTCTCCCAAAGAATTTAGAAATCTTTACTGCGATTTTGCTGGAATTCGTTTAAAATTTGATGGAAAAGAAGATTTACGCGGAAAAAAATCCTGCAGTCAATACATAGAAAATTTTGGTTGCAGTTTGCATTTAGGAAGACCTTTAGCTTGCAGATTATTTCCTCTAGGAAGACAAATTCAGAGTGAAAAAGTAAATTATATTTTCCAAGGAACAACATTTCCGTGTTTAGATGGCTGTCCTGAAGTTGTCGAATTACCTCAATTAACAGTTGAAGAATATCTAAAAGGACAAGAAACTGAAAATTTTGAAACAGCGCAAGATGCTTATTTAGAAATTATGCAAAACATTGCGGATATTGCTTTTGAATTGCTTTTAGATACAGAACTTGCAAATTCAGGCGAAAAAGAAACTTTAAAGCTTTGGCGAAAAATGGGAACAGAAACTCCAGATGAATTAGCTGAAAGAATTGGGACAGAATGGCTTGATTTACTAATGATTCCAGAAATTATTTCAGAATTTGAAAATCCACAGAATTTTACAGAAAAACACTACAATTTAATTCAAGAAAAAGCGCAAGAAAAATTTGGAGATTTACAATCAATGACCGAATTACAGGAAGCTTCCGTTTTAATGATGGCAATCGCTTTACTTTTAGCTAAAGCCATTGGAGCAGACCCCCAAAACCTAGCAGATCATTGGGTAGAAACTGCGAAAAGTTTTGGAGCGAAAGAGTAGGTGATTTTTTAATTCAACAAACCTCATACAAAGTCGTAACAATCTTAGATTTTCCATCTTTCAAAACCGTTGATAATAACTCTTTTTCTTTTTTTATGGGAAATTCAATTTTATTTTTTCCTTGTCCTAGATCTATTATAGGTAAAAATAATGGTAGTGTTCTAAAAAGTGTGTAAAGATATTTTGTTTTTTAATCATTTTCTAAATCAAATTTAATCATTTTTTTTGGTGTAGGCTCTACGTTCTAATTTTTTAATTTTTAATGAAGTTTTTACGGAATTAAAAAATTAAAAATTAGG
>CAMBRH010000192.1 GCA_945870115.1 Chitinophaga pinensis
TGAAAAATGTTGATTTTATGGAAAGTGATTTAACAAAAGCTGTTTTCTCAAATTGTGATTTATTTAATGCAAACTTTTTTAAAACGAAATTAATTGAAGCAAATTTCAGTACAGCAATCAATTACAGCATCGATCCAGAAATGAATTCGATTAAAAAAGCACGCTTTTCTTTACTTGGAATTGGTGGCTTACTTCACAAATACGACATTAAAATCGAAAGATAAATGTAAAATTGTAAACTCATCGTTATTTTCAAATTTGATTTTATCATCAGCCTTAGCTGACTCAAAAAAAAAATTCTAAAATGCCTCGATTTAAAAATTTTACAAATTTTAATTTTTAAACCCTCTTCCCTATTTCGATTGCTTCCAGATTTTCAATTTTTGCTCCATTAATTTCAAAACGAAGAATTGTTTTCACAGCATGAAACCCTTTGAAACCGCACGCGCCTGGGTTCATCCAAAGCATGTTAAACCGTTTGTCCATTTGCACCAATAAAATGTGCGAATGTCCACAAATAAATAATTTTGGTGGCTTTTTCTCAATTTCCTCTAATGCTGGTTTTGCATATTTGTGTGGCCTGCCAGCAATATGTGTCATCAAAACTTCAACTTCCTCAATCCAAAATCGATTAAATTCAGGTAATTCTTGACGGATTTTATAATCGTCAATGTTTCCATAAACTCCTCTCAAAGGTTTAAATTTTCTCAAATCATCAATCACATCAAGCGAACCAACATCACCAGCGTGCCAAATTTCATCAACATCTTTGAAATATTCATAAATTTTTGGATCCAAAAAACCATGTGTATCTGATAAAAGTCCGATTTTTTTCATTGGACAAAAATACTTGTTTTAATTCTGAAAAAAATATTATTTCTCAATAACAAGCGACATTTATCAACAAAATAAGTAAATTTGAAGCATGAAAGCAATATTAATCTTTTTAAGTTTTGTTTTATTAATTTCTTGTAAATCTAATTCCACAAAAAAAGGGAATGGAAATTCAAACATCACATCGAAAATTGAATCAAATAAATATGCTCAGAATTTTAAAATCATTAAACATTCTGATTTTACTGAGATTCAGATAATTAATCCAGATAATAAAACAGTTGAAAAAAAATATGCTTTGGCAACAGATATTTCAAAACTAAAACTATCGAAAGATATAATTCCAATTCAAACACCGATAAAATCAATTGTTTCTTTGGCTGGAACAGATATTGGAATTTTAGAAAAATTAGCTTGTTCTGATAAAATTAAAGGAATTTTAAGCAATAATTACATTTATAATCCAACTGTAAAGCAAAATTTCAAAAATAATAAAGTAAAAGAAATTGGTGATTTAAATTTAGCAAATCCTGAAAGTTTCCTTGGAATATCAAAATTAATTACATATTCAGGTTTTGGAACTCCACCCTCAAATGAGGGAAAATTAGCAAAATTAGATATTTTATGCATTCCAATTTACGATTGGAAAGAGAATCATCCTTTAGGAAAAGCAGAATGGATAAAATTATTTGCGGTACTTTTTGAAAAAGAAAATCTTGCAAATTCTTACTTCAACAAAATTGAAAAAGAATACAACAAAATGTTGGAATTAGCTGAAACCATGAACAAAAAACCAAGTTTAATTTCTGGTTCAATGATTGGAGATTTATGGTATATGCCAGCTGGTGAAAGTTTTAACGCAACCTTTTTCTACAAGGCAAAATGTGATTATGTAAACAGCAAGTCAAAAGGAACAGGAAGTTCAGCCTACTCTTTTGAGCATGTTTTCAAAGAATTTCAACATTCTGAATTTTGGATAAATCCAGGTTTTAAGTCCAAAAAAGAATTACTGCAAGCAAATTCAAAATACGCTTATTTTGATGCTTTTAAAAATGATAAAATATTTTGCTATTCTCACAACATGAATTATTTTTGGGAAATGAGTGCGATTGAACCACAAAAAGTGCTTTCAGATTTGATTAAAATTTTGCACTTAAGCCATGAAAATTCAAAGTATTCAAAATTCTATTTTTATAAAAAAATAAATTAATTTGTAATGAAAATTTCTCACCGCAAAATAATTCTATTTTTAACTATTTGTTTGGTTTTTCTTTCCTTTTTACACTTAAATAATGGAAAATTTAACTTTGATTTCGGTTTGATTTTCAAAAGTATATTCAATTTTAACGATTCAATTCAACAAGAAATAATTTTTCGTGAAATTCGCTTTCCAAGAACAATAATCGCAATATTCGCTGGAGCCGGTTTATCAATCGCTGGATTATTACTTCAAACATTTTTCAATAATCCACTTGCTGGACCATCAGTTTTAGGAATTACCTCTGGCTCAAGTTTGTTTGTCGCACTTTCAGTTTTAAGCGGATTTGAATTATTTTCAACTGATTTAGGAATAACTTTTAGTGCTTTATTTGGAGCTTTTGCGTTCAGCTTACTCATTTTATTATTCTCTTATTTCGTAAAATCTGCCGTTTCACTTTTATTAATTGGAATGATGTTGGCAAGTTTTACAAGCGCAATCATTCAAATTTTACAATTAACAACACATGCAAATCAACTAAAAGTCTTTACTTTATGGGGATTTGGATCTTTACAACAAATTTCTTTTAATCAATTATTTTTTGTTTCAATCGTTTTTTTACTCGGAATTTCGCTTTTAACAATTCTCATAAAACCACTAAATTTATTGGTTTTGGGTGAAAAACAAGCACAGATTTTAGGAATAAATATTTCAAACTTTAAATTCATCATTATTGGTGTTTCTTCTTTATTTGCAGGATTAATTACAGCTTATTGTGGTCCAATTTCCTTTATTGGTTTGGCTGTTCCAAATATTTGTAAACAACTTTTCAAAACCCAAAATCACTTAATTTTAATTCTCGGTTCGGCATTAATTGGCGCTTTACTCCTACTTATTTGTGATTTAATTGTCATGTATTTAGAACCTAACATGTTGATTCCTTTAAATGGAATAACTGCTTTAATTGGCTCACCAATAGTTGTTTGGATAATTCTTAAAAAGTTTTAAAATGAAAGAATTAATCACATTTGAAAACGTTGAAATTGGTTTTAAAGAAACTTTATTCTCAATTCCAAAACTAAATTTGGAGAGGGGAAAATTGTATTCACTTATTGGAAAAAATGCCGCAGGTAAATCTACTTTCTTTCAAAGTTTATTAGGAATTATCCCATTTAAAAGCGGAACAATCAACATTAATAAAGTAGAAATTTCTTCGATTTCAGCACTCGAGAAAGCAAAATTAATAGCATTTGTTGCTTCAAAATTTGACGGAGTTCAACATTTATATGGTTTAGAATATGTTTTATTGGGTCGCTCACCTTACACCAATTTCCTTGGAAAAACTTCAGAAAATGATGTAGAAATAGTGAAATCTATTTTCCAAAACTTACAAATAACTCATTTAGAACAAAAGGAAACACTGAAAATGAGTGATGGAGAAAGACAAATTTTATCACTTGCAAAAGCTTTAGCCCAAGAAAGTAAGGTGATTCTATTGGATGAACCAAGTGCTTTTTTAGATTATTCTAATAGAATTAAAGTCCTTAGATTGCTCAAACAAATTGCCTTTGAAAAGGATATTTGCATCATTCAATCTTCGCACGATTTAGAAATTTGTTTGGAATACTCAACTGATTTTCTGATAATTAATTCAAAAAACCGTGAATTGATTTTAACTAAAAATTCTAATTTAAAGAAAGATTTTTTAATCGAAACTGCATTTTAAATCACAAAAATGGAACTTGAATTTTACATCAGAACTTATTTTGGAATTTCTAAAGCGAATTTAGAAAAAGTTGTTTCACTATTTGAATATTCCGAACTAAAAAAAGGAGAATTTTACACAAAAAAAGATCAATATTGTGGTAAATTAAGTTTTGTCGAAAGTGGAATTGTGAGAATCTATGGAGAAAAAGAACACAAAGAAATAACACAGTGGATTTCAACAAAAGGTCATTTCATAACCGATTTATCAAGTTTAATTTTTAAAACTCCTGCAAGATTTAATATTCAGGCACTGAGCGATACTAAACTCTTTACAATAAATAAAGAAAACTATGATAAAATTGGCCAAGAAGTTTCAAATTGGCATGAATTAGAAAAAATATTTATCGCAAAATGTTTTATAACGCTAGAGAATAGGGTTTTTGACTTTCTTTCGATGTCTGCAGAGGAAAGATATTTAACTTTTTTTGAAAATAACAAAGAATTATTCCATCAAATTCCTCAAATTTATTTAGCTTCCATGTTAGGTATGACAGCTGAAACTTTGAGCCGAATAAGAGCAAAAAAAATAAGATAATTTCTTGATATTTATCAAGAAGTTTATTGTAAATTAAATTCAACTTTGTGTAATATAAATTCTTTTAAAAAAAATATTATGAAATTTGAATTAAAAACAGAAATTCTAATCCACGCAAGTAGCGAAAAAATATGGTCAATTTTAACAAATTTTGAAAAATATCCCGAATGGAATCCATTTGTTAAAAGCTTACAGGGAGAAGTTAAAGTTGGAGAAAAAATCAAAGTTGAATTACCCTCAATGAATTTTAAACCTAAAGTTTTGATTTACAAAAAAGAAAATGAATTTACATGGTTAGGACATTTTTTGTTTCCAGGACTTTTTGACGGAAGACATCAATTTTATATTAAAGATAATGCAAATGGTACATGTACTTTTTATCATTCTGAAAAATTTGCTGGAATCTTAGTTCCTATATTTAAAAAAACACTTGAAACAAAGATTATCAGAGGTTTTGAGGAAATGAATCTAAAACTTAAATTAAAATCTGAAGAATAAAAAAAAAGATATTTCAATTTTATAAAACAATATTGTAATTTACAGTATTATCAAAATAAATTTGAAATATCAAATATTTATCGTAATATTGCAATATAGTTTTAAATAAATAATAAAAATGGGAGCTTCTAAATCAGATTATTTTACAATAGAACAAAATGAAATAGCAATTCTTATGAAAGCACTTGGGCATCCAGCAAGAATTGCAATAATTGAACATTTATTAAAAATAGATTCGTGTGTTTGTAATGACATAGTAAATGAAATCCCTCTTTCACAACCTACTATTTCTCAGCATCTTAAAGAGTTGAAAAATGCAAAAATAATAAAAGGTTCAATCGAAGGAAATTCAATATGTTATTGCATAAACGATGAAACTTTTAACCAAATTGAATCATATATCAAACAAATAATTAAAACAGATCAAGAAAAAAAATCTTGCTGTTAACCCTTAAATTTAGAAATCATGAAATTATCAGAAGTAAAAGAAAACTTAAAAACATTAAATGAAGTTAATTTTGAATTACCTAATGGAACAATTATTCCAAATCATTTTCACATCACTGAAATTGGATTAATTTCCAAAAATTTCATCGATTGTGGCGGAGTAATTCGAAAAGAAGACGTAATTAATTTTCAATTGTGGGAAGCAGGAGATTATGATCATCGTTTAGCGCCTCAGAAATTTTTGAAAATAATTGAAATTTCCGAAAAGGCATTTAATCTGCCAGATTTAGAAATTGAAGTTGAATATCAACAAAATACAATTGGAAAATATGGACTAGATTTTAATGGGAAATCATTTGTATTAACGCCTAAATTAACTGCCTGCTTGGCTCAAGATTCTTGTGGAATTCCAAGTGAAAAATTAAAAGTTTCTCTTAATAGTTTATCAAATCAAGAAAATAAATCTTGTGAACCAGGATCTGGATGTTGTTCTTAAGTGTTTTTTATGTTTTTAAAATTAGATAGCTATTGCAAAAATTTAATCAAGGATTTTGATTTAATTTCAGATGAGAGAAAAGAAATTTTAACAAAAATATCAAATTATATTCAAAAAAGAAAAGATAAAAAATTAGACATAAATTTGATTTACATTTGTACGCATAATTCAAGAAGAAGTCATTTTGGTCAAGTTTGGTCGGCTGTTGCTTCAGAATATTATAGAATAAAAAATGTTTTTACTTTTTCTGGAGGAACAGAAGCAACATCTTTTAATAAAAATGCCATTCAAGCTTTGAAATCAACTGGTTTTGACATAATAAAAAACGATGAAACTTCAAATCCGAAATATTCAGTCTTTTTTGATGAAACTAAATTTATCAACTGTTTTTCAAAAGTTTATGATGATGAATCTAATCCGAAAAATTATTTCGCAGCAATAATGACTTGTTCAGACGCTGAAGTAAATTGTCCATTCATTTCAGGTGCAGAACTTAGAATAGGAACAACATATAACGATCCTAAAGAATATGATGAAACAGAATTTGAAGCTGCAAAATATTTGGAACGTTCCAAGCAAATTGCTTTAGAAACATTTTTTTTATTTAGTTTAGTCAAATGAAAATAAAATTTTTAGCTGAATTTATTGGTACTTTTTTGTTAATTTTCTTGGGAACCGGAGCTATCATTATCAGTGAAATTCAAAGTGATCTGATTTCAAATTTTGAAATTTGTCTTATTTTTGCAACTACAATTTTTGCAATGATTTATTTATTTGGAAAAATTTCAGGTGCACATCTTAATCCTGCCGTGAGTTTAAGTTTTTATTTTGCAAGAAAAATATCTAAAACAGAATTTTTCACCTTTTTAATTGCTCAAATTTTAGGTGGAATTCTAGCCAGTTTCTTACTCTATAGTTTATATTCTCAAAATGAAAACTTAGGAGGTACTTCTCCTAAATACGGTGTTTTATTAGCTTTTTTAATAGA
>CAMBRH010000193.1 GCA_945870115.1 Chitinophaga pinensis
GAAATCGCCGCGAGTTCGTACCGAAGTGAAACGCAGAACATCGAAAAGCTTTGCTTGAGATAATCTCGCTTCCTCCGCAATGTAATGAAGGAATGAAAGCGTGATGAGAAATCGCCGCGAGTTCGTACCGAAGTGAAACGCAGAACATCGAAAAGCTTTGCTTGAGATAATCTCGCTTCCTCCGCAAATAACAAAGATAATAGATAAGTCGTATTTAAATAGCAGCTTATCTTTTTTAGATTTAAAGTTTATTTTTAAATTCACTTGTTAATCTAAAATTAATGTTTATCTTTGCACTCCTTTTAAGCGAAAAAGGAAAAATATTTTTATCAAAAAACGAAGAAAATAGTTATTATTTTAATAGTATTTTCGGGGTGTAGCGTAGCCCGGTATCGCGCCTGCTTTGGGAGCAGGAGGCCGTCAGTTCGAATCTGGCCACCCCGACTTAGGGGATGAGAAATCATCCTCTTTTTTTTTGATAATTTTTCAGGCCATGTAGCTCTCCCGATAGCTATCGGGAGGATAGAGCAACAACTCTATCAATTTGAAATAAATCGGCCCCGTAGCTCAGCTGGATAGAGCAACTGCCTTCTAAGCAGTAGGTCACACGTTCGAATCGTGTCGGGGTCACAAATAAAAAAGCCAATCTTTTGTTTATCAAGAGATTGGCTTTTTTGTTTTCCGACATTTGTGCAACAAATAGTAAGGTTTCCGACGATCATTTTTTTTAAAGTTTAGTGTACCTAAAAAGTTATAAAAAAAATAAGAATAAATCTTTTAAAATTATTTTATCTTTGAGTTTAAAAATATAAATACTATTTCACATGGAGTCATTAAATTCCCGATTAGCTAAATTTAAAGAAGAAATATACATTGCTCAAGCGGACGTAAAGGCTGCTTATTATGAAAGAGCCATAAATAAATTGCATGAATTAGTCGTAAATTACCCTGAGAAAGCTGAGCCGTATTATGAATTGGGTCAAATGGCATATAGCTTTTGGAGAAATGATGAAGCAGAATTGAATTATGTTAAGGCGATAAAGGCAGATCCAGAATATTTTCCTAGCTACACAGCATACGCATTTATTTTGATTAAAAATCAACGCTATGATGAAGCAGAAGGTTTGCTGGAAAATGCCCGAAAATTAAAAAGCAAAGATGATTCAGATATTTTCTTTTATTTTGGAATGATGTATCAGCACAAAGGAGATGTAGATCAAGCGATTGCTTATTTTAATAAAGCTATTCAACACAGTATCAATGTAAATCAAATTGATTTAAACTTGAAATTTATCAATGCGTGTAAAGAATTAAGAGGTTGGGAGTGATGATTTTGGAATAAAACATTTGTAAAATAAAAACGAGGCAAACTTGCGAATGCCCCGTAGTAAATGTTTTCACAACGGAATAATCCTTATTGTGATTTGCTTCAAAATTGTGATACAAATGTAAAACTTATTTTCTATAAAACAAGTAAAAAATTCTTTTTGATAAATAAAAAGTAGAACGTGAAATTTTTACGTAGTTCCAGGCATATATTTGTAAAATTTAGTTAGTTTTATAAAGATTTAAGAAAGTATTATGGGAAGCGATAAAGGGAGGGTTGTTTTAGGATTGGATTTGGGGAGCACAAGTATTGGATGGGCATTAGTTAAAGAATCGGAGAATTCGGATTCTGAGATTATTAGAACTGGAGTAAGAGTGATTCCGCTGTCAACTGATGAACAAGGAAATTTTGAAAAAGGGAAAGCAATTACTACCAATCAGGATAGAACAAATAGTAGGAGTGCGCGAAGAAATTTACAGCGTTATAAACTCAGAAGGACAGTTTTAATTAAATTACTAAAAGAACAAGGATTTATTTCTAATGATACAATTTTCTCTGAGGAAGGAAAAAATACGACTTATCAAACCTTAGAATTAAGAGCGAAATCTGTTACTCAAAAAGTTGAAAAAGAAGATTTTGCAAAAATTTTATTGACGATTAATAAAAAAAGAGGATATAAAAGTAGTCGGAAAGCTAAAAATGATGATGAGGGACAATTGATTGATGGAATGGAGGTTGCAATGAAACTGCATGATGAAAACCTAACTCCAGGACAATTGTGTTTAGAATTAATTCAAAATAGCAAAAAACACTTGCCTGATTTTTATCGTTCTGATTTACAAAATGAATTTGATAAAATATGGGATTTTCAAAAAATGTTTCATTCTGATATTTTAACTGATGATTTTAAAGAAAAAATAAAAGGAAAAGGACAAAGAGCTACTTCAACAATTTTTTGGGTAACCTACAATTTTAATACTGCTGAAAATAAAGGAAATAGAGAAGAGAAAAAGCTTCAAGCATTTAAGTGGAGAGCTGAAGCAATAAAAAATCAATTAGAAAAAGAAGAAGTTGCTTATGTTTTGACAGAAATCAATAATGATATCAATAAATCAAGTGGATATTTAGGAGATATTAGTGATAGAAGTAAAGAATTATACTTTAATAAACAAACAGTAGGTCAATACTTATTTGAGCAAATTCAAGAGAATCGTCATACTAGATTAAAAGGTCAAGTTTTTTATAGGAAAGATTATGAAAATGAGTTTGATGCAATTTGGAAAGAACAGTCAAAATATTACAAAGAATTAAGTAATGAGTTAAAAATAGATTTAAAAGATATCTGCATTTTTTATCAACGAAGATTAAAATCCCAAAAGAGTTTAATCAGTATTTGCGAATTAGAAAGCAAAGAAAGAGAAATTATTATTGGAGGAAAGGGGAAAACAAAATTAATTGGACCAAAAGTTTCTCCAAAATCATCACCATTATTTCAAGAATATAGAATTTATCAACGTTTGAATGATATTGAAGTTTTAAATAAAAAAGACCGTTTAAAATGGAGATTAGATGAAGATGAAAAAAAGACATTATTTCGAGAGTTAAATGTAAAAACAAAGCTATCAAAAGCAAATATCTTAGCTCTTTTATATAAAAATCACAAAGATTTAGATTTGAACTTCAAAGAAATTGATGGAAATAGAACAAATGCTGTCCTTTTTGAAGTTTATGGAAGTATAATTGAGTTATCAGGACACGGTGAATTTGATTTTGCTAAAATGAATGCTGTTGAAATACTAGATTTAGTTGAAAATGTATTTAAAACATTGAGTATAGAAACAAGTATTTTAACATTTAATTCTGAATTAGAAGGTAAAGAATTTGAGAAGCAAGCAGCTTACCAATTGTGGCATTTACTCTATTCGTATGAAGGAGATAATTCCAATACAGGCAATGAAAGTTTAATCAAAAAACTAAATGAAAAATTTGGCTTTGAGAAAGAATTTGCTTCAATTTTAGCAAATATTACATTTGAGCCAGATTATGGAAGTTTAAGTTCAAAAGCAATTGTTAAAATTTTGCCACACTTAAAAGATGGATTTGAATATAGTCAGGCGGCACATAAAGCGGGATATAATCATTCAAAATCTTTGAATAAAGAAGAATTAGCCAATAGAGTATTGAAGGATAAAATGAATATTTTAGACAAGAATAGTCTAAGAAATCCTGTAGTTGAAAAAATTTTAAATCAAACTGTTCATGTTGTCAATGCAATCATTGAAGAATATGGAAAGCCAGATGAAATTCGTTTGGAACTGGCTCGTGAATTGAAAAAAAGTGCGAAAGAGCGAGAAGAAACTACAAGAAATATTAATAAATCGAATCTTGAGCATGAAAAATATAAAGAAATTCTTAAAAATGAATTTGGTCTTTCATACATTAGTAAAAATGATTTAATTCGATACAAATTATACAAAGAATTAGAACCAAGAGGATATAAAACACTTTACACCAATACTTATATTGCTCCCGAAAAATTATTTAGTAAGGAATTTGATATAGAGCATATTATACCACAATCAAGGCTATTTGACGATTCGTTTGCAAACAAAACTTTAGAAACAAGAAGTGCTAATATTGAAAAGGGTGATAAAACTGCATATGATTATATTTCAGATAAATTTGGTCAAAAAGGCTTGGATGAATTTGAACAGAGGGTTGATGATTTATTTAAAAATGTTGAAGGTAAAAAAACGAAACATAGAAAGTTATTGATGAAATCTTCTGAAATTCAAGATGGTTTTATTGAGAGAGATTTGAGAAATTCGCAATATATCGCTAAAAAAGCAAAAGAGATGTTACAAGAAGTTTGTAGAACTGTGAATACAACGACAGGGATTGTAACAAGCCGACTACGTGATGATTGGCAATTAGTAAACGTTTTACAAGAATTAAATTGGGAAAAATACGAAAAACTTGGTTTAACGTATTATGACACGAATCGAGAAGGTAAAAAACTGCCTCGAATTCAAGATTGGACAAAAAGAAATGATCATCGCCATCACGCAATGGATGCCTTAACAGTTGCTTTTACGAGATATAATCATGTTCAATATCTAAATAATTTGAATGCGCGTAAAGATGAAAAAAATGAAAAATCAAGTGTCATTTTTGCAATTGAAAACAAGGAATTATATAAAGATGATAAAGGTAAGTTGAAATTTAAAGCTCCAATGCCACTAGATATTTTCAGAGCAGAGGCAAAAATGCACTTGGAGAACACATTAATTTCTTTTAAAGCAAAAAATAAAGTAGTTACTCCAAATAAAAATAAAATAAAAGGAAGCGAGAAAACACAAATTACTTTAACTACAAGAGGACAATTACATTTGGAAACTGTTTATGGAAGCATTAAGCAGTATGAAACTTCTATTGTAAAAGTAGGTGGGAATTTTGATAAAGAAACGATTCACAAAGTTGCAAAACAAAGTTATCGAAATGCTTTATTGAAACGATTAGAACAATTTGAAAATGATGCTAAAAAAGCATTTACTGGAAAAAATAGTTTGGATAAAAATCCAATTTTCGCTAATGATTCTGAAACAGAAATTGTTCCCGAGAAAGTAAAATTAGTTTCTGAAGTTACAGTCTATACAATTCGGAAACCAATTTCACCAGAGTTAAAAATTGATAAAGTAATTGATGTTAAAGTAAAAAAAGTACTAGAATTAAGATTAAAAGAATTTGGCGATGCAAAAAAGGCATTTTCTAATTTGGACGAATTTCCAATTTGGTTGAACAAAGAAAAAGGAATTTCTATTAAAACTGTGACCATATCTGGTATAAGTACTGCTGTTGCTTTGCATGACAAAAAAGATAAAAATGGAAATATAATTTTAGATGAAAAAGGGAATAAACAAAATATAGATTTCGTAAATACAGGTAACAACCATCATGTTGCAATTTACCGTGATGAAAAAGGTAGTTTACAAGAAAAAGTAGTTTCATTTTATGAAGCAGTTATCAGAATCAATCAAGGACTTTCTGCAATTGACAAAAACTTCAAGCAGGAAGATGGATGGGAGTTTTTATTTACTTTAAAGCAAAATGAATACTTTGTTTTTGCAAATGAAAAAACAGGCTTTCATCCAAAAGAAATTGATTTGCTAGATATGAATAATTTCCATTTGATAAGTCCAAATTTGTTTAGAGTGCAAAGCATTAGTACTAAATATTATATTTTTGCTCATCATTTGGAAACAAATGCTATTACTGGCGATACTTTTAAGAATAAAAAAGAATTATCGAGTATCACATATAATTCGATTAGAACACCATCAAATCTCATAAATATTATTAAAGTGAGAATAAACCATATCGGCAAAATTATCCAAATTGGAGAATATTAGGTAAATGTAACTTTTTAAAAAACAGAGCGTTAAAGTACTTGTGTTTTGCTTTTAATGTCTACACTGACGTTTGACTCATCAAAGTTGACACTTTTCTTATGGTTAAGCGCACACTACACTTTAGCAATCCTGCTTATTTGTCTTGTAAAAATCAACAATTGGTTGTTGAATTACGAGACGACACTTCGATAAACTCAGCGCGAAGAGAAAAAACCATTAAAACTGTTCCGATTGAAGATGTCGGAATAGTTATTTTGGAACATCCGCAAATAACTTTTACCATTCGCTTGTTAGAACTTTTGTTAGAAAATAAAGTTTCGGTTATCACTTGCAACAGTAAATTCATGCCGAATGGAATGTTTTTACCTTTGGAGGGGAATAGTGAACAAACGGAACGGTTTCGAACACAAATCGAAAGTTCAATTCCGCTCAAAAAACAATTATGGCAGCATACCATAAAAACAAAAATTGAGAATCAAGGTCTTGTTTTGGAAGCTTTAGGGCAGAAAAATGAACGCTTGAAAAATTTAAAAAATGCAGTTTTAAGTGGAGACATAACAAATTGTGAAGGTCAAGCAGCATCTTTTTATTGGGGTAAAATTTATGGTTCAAGCTTTACTAGAACAAGAGATGAAGATACTCCCAATGCTCAATTAAATTATGGTTATGCAATTTTGCGTTCGGTAGTTGCAAGGGCAATTGTATCAAGTGGAATGTTGCCCTCTTTTGGGATTTTTCACCGGAATAAATACAATGCTTTTTGTTTGGCTGACGACATCATGGAGCCTTACAGACCTTATGTTGATTGGATCGTTTTACATTTGGAAGGAATTAATGAGAATGAAGATGGTTTAACACGAGAACATAAAATTGAGTTACTGAAAATACCTCAAATTGATGTTGAAATTAATGGTTTGAAGCGTCCATTGTTTCACGCTGTAAGTATTACAACAGCAAGTTTATACAAGTGTTTTTCTGGCGAAAGTAGAAAAATATCCTATCCAACATTTAGTTAAGTAAAATGAG
>CAMBRH010000194.1 GCA_945870115.1 Chitinophaga pinensis
ACATCTTGCAAAACAATCGCAATGTTTTTACGAAGTGAGTTTAATTCAATGTTTTTGATGTTTTGGTTTCCGATAAAAATTTCTCCTTTTTGAAATTCATAAAACCTTCCTAAAAGATTGACAATAGACGTTTTTCCCGCTCCAGTTGCACCAACAAAAGCTATTGTTTGACCTTTTTCAATCGTTAAATTGATGTCTTTTAAAATCCAATCTTCATTAATGTAGGAGAAATAAACGTGTTTAAAAATAATATCTTGATTGAAATCTACATTTGTTAGAGTTCCAGAATCTTGCACGTGTTCTTGTAAATCAATTACTTCAAAAACACGATCTGCACGCACAATTCCTCTTTGAAGAATATTAAATTTATCCGCCAATTGTCGGATTGGTCTAAAAAGCATGTTAATCCAAAGTGTAAATTGGAAAATTTCTTCATACATCTTTTTTGGATCAACATGCGTATTATCTAAAAATTGAAATGCTCCCCAAACCAATAAAAGTGCAATCGAAAGTGAACTTAAAATTTCAACTACAGGAAAGAAAATCGAAAAAGCCCAAACTGCATTTATATGTGCTTGTTTGTGTGCCGCATTAATTTCTTCAAAGGCTTGTTCTTCTTTCTTTTCTCTGTTAAAAAGTTGTACAATCGACATTCCTGTGATGCGTTCTTGAACAAAAGTATTCAACCTATTCACCTGAATTCCTTCTTGTTGAAAAGATTTTCGCATGGCTTTCGCAAAGATTTTTGTTGCAATCAACAAAAGAGGAATTGGAATTAAAACCATCAAAGTCAATTGCCAATTAACAAAAAACATAAAGCCAATCACAACAATTAACATCAATAAATCTCCCAAAATATCGATTAATCCAGCCGAGAAAACTTCTGAAATAGCACCAATATCTGAAATCACACGCGTAACTAAAGTTCCAATTGGCGTATTGTCAAAATACCGCATTTTGAAGGTTGAAAGGTGAGCAAATAATTTATGACGAATGTCTCGAATAATGGATTGTGCCAACAAATTACTGGAAAAACTACCCAAAAATTGAAAAACACCTTCTAAAAAAAGCATTCCTAAAAGAAACAAAGACCAAGACAATAAAGCGGAAGCATTTTGCTCTTTGATGATAAATAAATTCACCATTTTTCCAATTAAAAAAGGGCGAAGTGGCGAAATCACAGCTAAAACAAGCGTACAGAAAAATGCCAAAAACAAAATTCTACGGTAAGGTTTTACATACTTTACCAAGCGCTTGAAAATGCTAAAATCGAGTTTTCCTTGTTTTGACATGGTGCAAAATTAACTTAAATTATGTTTCTATTATTCAAAAAAAATCTATCTTTACAAAAACTAGTTAAAAAAGTACAAAATCCTATTAAAATGATTCACGAATTAAATAAAACAAATTCCATTTTTGGAACATTTTTAGCTGAATTGAGAGATGTTTCAATTCAAAAAGATTCGATGCGCTTCAGAAGAAATTTAGAACGTATTTCTGAAATTATGGCTTACGAAATTTCAAAAATTTTGCCTTATCGTGCAGAAATTGTGACTACTCCTTTGGGGCAAACAGAAGTTAATAAACTTGAAAGTCAACCTGTTATTGCATCCATTTTGAGAGCTGGTTTACCAATGCATATTGGTTTGTTGAATTATTTTGACAGAGCAGAAAATGCTTTTGTTTCAGCATACAGAAAACACACAACAGCTGAGGATTTTGAAATTTTCGTAGAATACATGGCAGCACCAAAAATTGATGGAAAAATTTTAATCATCTCAGATCCAATGCTTGCAACTGGTGGTTCAATGGTCATGGTTTACAAAGCTTTATTGAAACAAGGAAAACCTTCTCAAATTATAATCGCAGCAGCAATTGCAGCACCAGAAGCAATAACCTATTTGAGAAAACATTTGCCAGATACTGTAAAAATATTCGTTGGAGCGATCGATCAAGAATTAACTGCTCAATCATATATTGTTCCAGGTTTGGGTGACGCTGGAGATTTAGCTTATGGCGAAAAATATTGAAAATCTAAATTTGCCAAAAATCTAAAAAAATGAATTTCGGACTTTATATCACTTTTTTTTTACTCTCAACAATTAAATTTTTGTTCACACCTTTTGGTGGTCCAGCAGCAAAATTATCTTTTTTTGAGACTTATTTTTCTTGTTTAGCAGGAGCAATATTTAGTGCAGCGGTTTTTTATTTCGCTAGTGAATATTTTATGAAAACTGCTCATGCGAAAAAGATTAGATTAAGAAAAGAAGCACTTGAAAAAGGCATTGAACTTCCGTATAAAAAGAAATTCACTAAAACTAATAAATTTATTGTTCGTTTAAAACACCGTTTAGGGATTTATGGTATTTCTATTTTCGCACCGCTTTTTCTTTCTGTTCCAATTGGAACAATTATCACAGCAAAATTTTATGGCAAAGAGAAAAAAACATTTCCTTTAATTGTTTTAGGAATGTGTTTAAATGGTTTAGTGACTACAGGACTTGCATACGGAATAGCTTTCTTATTTTAATAGACTCAAGACTACAAGACGAAAGACATAAGACTAAATTTTAGTAGATACTTAACTTGACTTTAATTTTACTTATTTTGATTAATCAAATTCATAAGTAATGAAAGTACATTTTCAATATAGTAATCATCTCTTCTATCAAAAAATTTATAACCTTTAAAATAAAAAAACTCTGCATATTCAAGGCAAACTTCAATTGTAAATTCAGATTCTAAATCTTTATTGCAAATCATTAAAATATCACCCCCATTATTTTCAACTTTTGATGGAATTAAAATACTTTCTATTTGTTGCAACAAACTTTTTTGAATTTCTTTGTCAAACTCAAATCTATTTTCCATTTTAAATTTAAAAATTGAATTTATGCGAAAGTACTAAAAATCGCGAATAATTGAAGTTTTTGTTTTAATTTAACACTTAAATTCTGAGCTAAACAATCGAATTTACTAACTTTGCACACAACAATTATCAAAATAAGAAAAGTGACTTTGAAACACTTCATTTATCACTCATAATTCATCACTTTCACCCTGAGCTTGTCGAAGGGCATAACTATTAAAATTTGTCCAACATAAAACACCTTTTCTTTGATCTTGATCGTACTTTATGGGATTTTGAAGCAAATTCCAAAAAAGCCTTACAACAGATTTTTACGGAATATAAACTTGAAAATCAAATCGAGCATTTCAATCATTTTCATCACACCTATTTGAGAATCAACAATGATTTATGGCAAAAATATGGGAAGAAAAAAATTACCAAAGAAGAATTACGTGATGCTCGTTTTCTAAAAACCTTACAATATCACGAAATTCACAACGAAGAATTAGCTGATAAAATTAGTCAAGCTTACATTGATTTATCACCAAAGCAAACAAAACTTTTTCCAAATGCAATTGAAACATTAACTAAATTGCATGACTTGGGATTCAAAATGCACATTATCACAAATGGTTTCGTAGAAGTTCAATACATAAAATTAAAAGAATCAAAATTAGAACCATTTTTCGATATCATTGTTTGTTCTGAACACATTGGATTTAACAAACCCGACAAGCGAATTTTTGAACATGCTTTAAATCTTGCAAATGCAAAAGCGGAAGAAAGTATGATGATTGGTGATGATTTGCAAGTCGACATTTTAGGAGCAAATCAAGTTGGAATGGAAGCTGTTTTATTTGATCCTGAGAAAAAACACAAAAGCCAAGCTTTTAAAATTATTCGTTCTTTAGAAGAAATTTTAGTGTTGTTAGTTTAAAAATAAACCTTTCTAAAATAATCCATTTACAAATTCTATTCTTTACTTTTCTTTTTATCAGCAAAGCTGATGAGACCACTTCGTTAAGTTCCGCAAAAGAAAAGTAAAACAAAAGAATCCCGATAGTTATCGGGACGGCACTTATTGTTAGTAAATTCCCTCCACTTGTCTATTTGCGACCATTTAGGTGATTCCGCCAAGGCGAACTACCTTTAATGGTTCCCGCAATAGACTTCGCTCTGTTTTTCACTAACAATTAGGTGCCAAAATCATTGTAAACAAAAAAATCATTTGTGTTCTATAAATTAAATTAGTTCAATTTACTTTCAAAATCAATAATATTAGAAGAAATTTTAGTGCTTTTGAGTTAGAAACTCTATATATTTAATGAAACTCTGTATATTTGCATAAATAATACAACGATAAATAGAATAATGGAAGATAATTCTCGTATTTCAACGCAAAAAGCACCAAAACCAGTTGGATCTTATCCACATGCTAGAAAAGTAGGCAATTTATTATTTCTATCAGGTGTTGGCCCTCGAACTGCTGGTTCTGATGATACTGATTCTGGAGTTCCAGGTTTAAAATTAGATAAAAACGGAAATTTTTTAGAATTTGATTTCGAAGCACAATGTCGTTCTGTTTTTGATAACGTAAAAATTATTTTAGAAGAATCTGGTTCAAATTGGGATAATTTAGTGGATGTTACCGTTTTTTTAGTAAATATGAAACGTGACTTTCACACTTACAATCGCCTTTACGCAGAATATTTCAAGGACAATCAGCCATGCAGAACAACATGTGAAATCAATTCTTTGCCAACTCCTATTGCCATTGAATTAAAATGCATTGCAACAATTTAAAACTTATAAAAATAATTAAATTAAAATAAATCATGACTGGATTCATTATTCGTTGCGCCGTAGCAGCTTTTGTACTTTTTATTAACGTATATTCCTTTTACTCAGGATATTGGGGTTGGGGAATCGTCTTAATTTTTGTAACTGCACTAGTAGGATTGAGTTTTTTCAGAAACGAAAATATGATACTTGCATTAAATCAAATGCGTGTTGGAAATCACGAAAAAGCAAATAAATTTTTGAAAAGAATTTCTCGTCCAGACTTGATGCCGAAAAAACAACATGCTTATGTTTTGTATTTGAAAGCAATGCTTGGAACACAAGAACTTGGCTTTGCAAAAAGTGAACAAATGTTGCGTAAAGCGGTTGCGTTAGGATTAAGAACTGCACAAGATAATGCGGTTGCACGTTTACATTTAGCTGGAATTTGCGCACAAACTGGTCGTAAAAATGAAGCAACAACTTTACTTGCCGAAGCAAAAAAATTGGATAAAAACGGAATGATGAAAGAGCAGATTTCGACAATGCAAAAACAATTGACAATGTCTGTTTCTAAAAATCAAATGCGTATGGCGCAAATGCACAAAGGAAGAGTGAAAACTCCAAAAATGAAATAGACATAAGACTACAAGACAAAAGACCGTCAGCCATGGCTGACTCAAAGACTTTAATCAATTTAGAAACAAAATAACTTTTATCTAAAGAAATTTAGTCTATTGTTTTAATTCTTGAAGTTTCTTGTCTTTAAAATAAATTATTAATCTACAAAAATCAAGTCTTTTATCTTACGTCTAAAAGTCTTACGTCTAATTTATGAAGTACATCCCTAGAAAATACGCAGAAAAATGGTCAAACTACGAACTAATTGACGCTGGTGGAGGGAAAAAACTTGAGCGTTTTGGCGAAATAATTACCATTAGACCAGAATTGCAAGCTTATTTTAAGTCTGAATTGCCTTTCACAGAATGGAATACCATGGCTCATGCTGAATTTATTGAACCTAATTCTGGAACAAAAAAAGGGAAATGGAAAAAAATGAAACCAGAACTTGCTGATTCATGGATAATTCCAGTCGAAGGATTAAACATCAAATTAGAATTTACGCAATACAAACACATTGGGATTTTTCCAGAGCAAATTGAAAACTGGCGCTTCATTAGAGAAAATCTTCAGGAAGGACAAAATTTCTTAAACCTTTTTGCTTACACAGGAATAGCTTCCTTAGTTGCCCGAAAAACAGGAGCAAATGTAACGCACGTTGATTCTGTCAAACAACTACTTTCTTGGTCAAAAGAAAACATGGAATTAAGCGAATTGTCTGATGTGAAATGGGTTTTGGAAGATGCTTTGAAATTCGCTCAACGCGAAGTCAAAAGGGGAAATAAATACGAAGGAATTATCATGGATCCTCCAGCTTATGGAATTGGTTCAAAAGGTGAAAAATGGATTTTAGAACAACAATTGCCAATCCTTCTAGAAACCGCAAATTTATTGTTGGCAAAAAATGGATTTCTAATTGTTAATACTTATTCACCAAAAATAACTGCAGAAATCTTGTTACAAACTGCTCAAAAAGCGTTTAAAGGAAAAACAGTAAAAGTAGAAGAACTTTGGATGAACACGACTAGTGAGAAAGAAGTTTTCTATGGAAATACTTTGCTGGTTAAGTAACGATGAGTTTTGAATTATGAGTTATGAATGATTAGTTGTGAATTTCCATTTTGAATCTAAAAACAAGCATATTTTTTATTTTTTTCGGATTGAATGTTCACGCTCAATTGGATTCAATATTCTATTTGCCTTCAGAAGAAAATCGCTTAAATTCAGTTAGTGGACTTGTTGCATATTATTTTTGGGAAGAAGATTCACTCGGTTTTATTGTTGATTCAAGTTTTCAAAAAACATTTAAGCGTAATCATGTCATTTCAATTAATGGCTTGAATTCAGAAAATTATCATTCATCCTATTATATTCAGCAAGCAATTTATCAATTTTCGGAAGATAATTCATCATCGGTTGAAAAATCAAAATTTGAGATTTATAAAAATAAAACTGAAAGAGAAAAAATTCAATTTCCTTTAATTAAAAATCAACCCACAGAAATCCAATCT
>CAMBRH010000195.1 GCA_945870115.1 Chitinophaga pinensis
TTAGGAGAGGTTATTGGAATTCACAAAGAACAAGAAAATGTTCATTTTACCATAAATGCCAATTTCACTAATGAATTAAAAATCGATCAAAGTGTTGCTCATAATGGAGTTTGCTTGACTGTTGTAAATATTACTGACTCAAATTATACTGTTACTGCAATTCTTGAAACCTTAAATAAAACGAATTTAGGAACATGGGAAATTGGTACAAAAGTAAACCTTGAGCGTTGCATGGTCTTGAACGGAAGACTTGACGGACACATTGTACAAGGTCATGTTGATTCCACTGCAATATGCAAAAACATTGAAGATCAAGAAGGAAGTTGGAAATACACCTTTACTTATAATTCTCCATTTGTAACTGTTGAAAAAGGGTCAATTACAGTAAATGGTGTTAGTTTAACGGTTGTTGATTCAAAAGAAAATGAATTTTCAGTTTGCATTATTCCTTTTACCTATGAATATACGAATTTTCATCAATTAAAAATAAACGATACGATTAATTTAGAATTTGATATAATTGGAAAATACGTTGCGAAATTGATGAGAGGATAGATTCTTTTGAAATGCAATGAACAGTATATTACGTTTTTTTCAACTCATTCATAACTCATAACTCATCATTCATAACTCATTTAGTAATCGTCACATCACCCACAAGTGTTTTAGAATCTCCAATTGATTTCACACCAAAAGAAATTTTCCATACATACGTTCCTTCTTCCACAAGGGCTAATTCTTTAAAAGTTCCGTCCCAACCAATTTTTGCATCAAAAGATTCAAATATAAGTTCGCCCCAACGGTTAAAAATTTCTAAATGATAATTAAAAGGATCAAAACCTGAAGTGAAAACAGGTAAAAAAGTATTGTTTAATTCATCCCCATTTGGTGTGAAAGAATTTGGCACAAAATAAAGCAACAATTCAGGAATATTCACAATAATTTTTGTCGAATCTGAACATCCAGCCTCATTAAAAGCTAAAAGTGTAATGGTATAACTTTGAGGAATATTATCATATTTGTGCGTTGCTTCAAAAGCTGTTGAAATAGAATCATCGTCAAAGTGCCAAATAAAATTTGTTGCATTTGTAGATAAATTTGTTGTTGAAACAATTGGAAAATACGGATCTAAAACGGTTTCAGAAACACTAAACAAAGCTGTAGGATCTGTTTTCACAAAAATGGTACTTGTTGCAGAACCACCACAACCCGCGCTTAGTGTATATGTTATCAAATTTGTATCACCAGCTTGTGAAGGATCAAAAACTCCTAAAATATTATCAGTAATTCCGCTACCAGACCAAGTTCCACCTAAAACATCCGCCGTTAAAAAAACAGGTAATGCACTTTGACAAAAAGAACCGACTTGAGTTATTGAAACAGGAGTTGGTACATTCACAATTAAAGTTGTGGTAGAAGATGATGCGCAACCATTTAAAGTGGAAGTCACAGTGTAATCTCCAGCATCGGTTGTTTGCGTAAAATTAATTGTTGGATTTTGAAGGAAGGAAGAAAAATTTGGTCCCGTCCACGAAAAACTCGCTCCAGGCACATTATTTACACTTAAATCCGATTGATTCCCGACACAAACTGGACCGTTATTCAAGGCTGTAATTACTGGGTACGGATTTACAATTAATTCAGCTTGATTTGAAGTTCTCGGACATAAATTATTGACTTCATTGATTACCAACTGAAAAATTAATCCATCTAAACCTGTATTATCAGAAATGGATAAGGTTGAAGTTGTTGAACCAGAAAAAACAGCTGCATCAATTACATTATTGAAAGTTAACCCATTATCTGCACTTACTTGCCATTGCATACTTGTTCCACCTGATAAAACAACAGTAAAACTTGCAAGATTTCCTTCACAAGCAGTGTGATTTGTTGGTTGACTTGAAATAGTTGGCAAAATGCAGTCAAATGCTTCACAATTTCCTAATCCTGGTAAGTAACAATTACTTCCATTTGTTGTTAAAATTAAATCAACTACATCAGCTGGATTTAGGCCATTTAATAAGAAAGATAAACCTGTTTGATTTCCTCCAGATTGCGCAATTCCGCCATTTACAGAATAAGAAATATCGTAAGAATTTGCACCATTTAATGCTGACCAATTAAATAAAACTGAACTTGCAGATCCCAAACCACAGGTAATAATTGGCGTTAAATTTGGATTTACAGTGATTGACATTGTACTTGTTGATGCACAAAGTCCTGCTGTTGGCGTAAAAGTGTAGGATGTTGTAGAGGTATTATTTACAGCGGGTGACCAAGTTCCTGAAATTCCATTTAATGAATTTAATGGTAAAGCAGCCAATGTAGCACCCGAACAAATTGGTGTAATTGCAGTAAAAACTGGAGCAATAATTGGATTTACTGTGATTGTGATATTTGCTGTTGTGGCACAAATTCCTGCATTTGGAGTAAAAGTGTAAGTTGTTGTTGCAGTATTATTTAAGGCCGGAGACCAAGTTCCGTTTATACTATTTAACGACGTTAAAGGCAAAGCTGTTAATGTTGCTCCTGAGCAAATTGCATTTACAGCAGTAAAAGTTGGAACTACATTTGGATTTACTGTAATTGTCAAAGTTGTTGTTGTTCCGCATTGACCTGCATTCGGCGTATAAGTGTAAGTTGTTGTTGCAGTATTATTGATAGCTGGTGACCACGTTCCTGTAATTCCATTTAATGAACTTGTTGGTAATGCATTTAAAGTTGCTCCAGAACAAATCGGATTTACAGCATTGAAAGTTGGTGTTAAAATCGGATTTACGGTAATTGATAAAGTTGTTGTTAAGGCACAAAGTCCAGCAGTTGGAGTAAATGTATAAGTTGTTGTCGCAGTATTATTTAAAGCTGGAGACCAAGTTCCAGTAATTCCATTTAAAGAAGTTGTTGGTAAAGCAGTTAATGTTGCTCCTGCACAAATTGGTGCAATTGCTGTAAAAGTTGGAGTTACGTTTGGATTTACAGTAATTGATTGTGTTACAGAAGAAACACATGTTCCAACTGGGGCAAAAGTATAGGTTGTTGTAGCGGTATTATTTAAAGCTGGCGACCAAGTTCCAGTAATTCCATTTAAGGAAGTTGTTGGTAAAGCAGTTAAAGTAGCCCCTGAACAAATAGGATTTACAGCAGCAAACGTTGGAACAATATTTGGATTTACAGTAATTGTAATTGTTGTCAATGGATTAGTTGTCCCACATTGTCCAGCGCCAGGAGTAAATGTGTAAGTTGTTGTTGCAGTGTTATTTAAAGCTGGTGACCATGTTCCGACGATTCCATTTAAGGAAGTTGTTGGTAAGGCTGCTAAAGTTGCACCTGAACAGATTGGATTTACAGCAGTAAATGTTGGAGTAATGAGTGGATTAATTGTTATAGTAGAAGTTGTTATTGTGGCGCATTGTCCAGCAGTAGGTGTAAAAGTATAGGTCGTTGTTGCACTATTATTAATAGCCGGTGACCATGTTCCAGTAATTCCGTTTAAAGATGTTGTAACTAATGGACTTATTGGTGCACCAGAACAAATTGGTGTAACTGCATTAAATGTTGGAGTTATATTTGGATTTACGGTAATTAATTGTGTTACCGATGAAACACAAGTTCCCACGGGCGCAAAAGTATAAGTTGTAGTTGCTGTATTATTTAAAGCGGGCGACCACGTTCCATTAATTCCATTTAAAGAAGTTAGTGGTAAAGTACTTAATGTTGCACCAGAACAAATTGCGGAAACGGCAGTAAAAGTTGGAACAATATTCGGATTTACAGTAATTGTTAAAGTTGTTGTTGTTCCACATTGACCTGCATTCGGCGTAAATGTGTAGGTTGTTGTAGCCGTATTATTTAGAGCGGGAGACCATGTTCCTGAAATTCCATTTAAAGAAGTTAGCGGTAATGCTGATAAAGTTGCGCCTGAACAAATTGCAGCAACAGCATTGAAAGTGGGGGTAATTGTTGGGTTTACGGTTATTGGAAGTGTCACCGTAGCAGCGCAAATTCCTGGACTTGGTGAAAAAGTATAAGTTGTAGTTGCGGTATTGTTTAAGGCTGGAGTCCAAGAACCAGTAACACCATTTAAAGAAGTTGTAGGCAAAGCTGTTAAAGTTGCACCTGAACAAATTGCGGCTACAGAATTAAAAGTAGGTTCGATACTAAAAGTTCCTGTTCCACCCCAATTAATTGTTATTCCATCAAATCCATTTGCATTATTAATTAGCAGAGCATAGCTTGTTCCAGCAGTCATTGTAATAAATTTGCAATAAGCATTGTCACCAGGATTTATTCCAGCTTGTTCATTTATGCTAAGATCACTTAAATTTATTCCCGTCGAACCTGTGGAATTTAAGAATGCAGAAACATTACATCTGAGGGAATTACCTGATTGACTGCATGGATTCGCTCCATTTAATTGATACAATACCCAATCTATGTCGTTTGAATTATCAGCAGGAGTAATATCAAAAGTTAGAGTTCCTGCAGTAACACACGTCCAATAATACCAAATTGAATTACTTTCACCAAAAGTCATACAAGAATTACTACTTGGTTCACTCGAATTACTTCCTCCTCCACTAAAACCTGTTGCAGAAACCGGATTTTTATCACACAAACGAATAGCTCCACCACAATCAGCACTCGCAATTGGCGGTGGCGTATAATTATTTACACATAATTTGAAAGTACCTTCGTTAGCAGATGTTGAACTAATTCGTATAAAATAGGTAGTTCCAATTGTAAATCCTGCAGAAGTCAATTGACTTAAATCTGAGCCTGCACTTCCATTATTACATGCAATTTGTGATAAAGAGGCACAATTTCCACTATAAATTGCAATTCTTGGTCTTGCCATAGAACCAATTGTCCCATCAACGCTTATATTAATATTTGAACCAATTGCTGTAAAAGAAAACCAAACATCTTCCGTAGCTCCTCCAGCCCAGCAAGATGCATTTGGGGATGAACTTGCTGTTGATCCAGCATTTGTATAAAAAGTGGAAGTAGAACAATAGTTTGAAACATTGACTAAATTTAGTGCATTTGAACAATTATCACCTTGAGCAAAGTAATTTATTTCAGAGAATAAACTAAAAAATAGAAGCCAAAAGAAAATTATTTTTTTCATGTATGTACTAAACGAAACTTTTCAAAGATAGTTGTTTTTGGTGAATAAAAAAAATTTAACAAAAAAGCAGCTACTCGAATGAACGAATAACTGCTTTTTTGTCAGATATAAAGATTTTAGGACTTTAGGATTTTAAGACGTTGATTTGTCTTAATATCCTAATATCTTGAAGTCTTAATATCTAAAAATTACTTAACTTCCAATTTTTGTACTTCCACAATTTGGTGATCGATAAGAACTTTCACTAGGTATAAACCTTTTTGAACGTCACTAATATCGATTAATTCACCATTTGAGTTTTCAAAAACATTGTTGTAAACAACTTTTCCGGTTAAATCAATAAATTGAACTTCCATTTTTCCATCAGGAATGTTTTGGAAATCTAAATTTACTTTTCCAGATGCTGGATTTGGGTAAATTTTCACGTAAACAGGAATTTCACTTACTTGTGTGAAAATAGTTTCAGTTGAAGTACTTGGTTTTGAATGTTTTTGATTAGAATTGTCGCTAAATTCTAAAAAAGCATTGATGTAGATTTGTTGATTGATGTTTGTCAACATATTTGTAGCCTTTGCTTTCACCATTTCATCAAGTGCGTCATTACTCAAAATTTCGATATTTGTCAATAAAGTAGGATTTTCTTGAACCGCAACTAATTCGCTAGATGCAAGTTTTAATTCTTTTTGAATGTCCATTACATCAATAAATTCTTGAGTAACCCCTTCAGAAATTAAATTATTTTTCAATTCATTTCCTTTCACAAAATCTCCTTTTTGAATGTACATATCTAACAATTTTTTACGCATTTCCAACTTAGGATTTTTCTCAAGTTCAACAATGAATGTATCAATTCCAGTAGAGTCCATTTGAAGAATATGATATAAATCATTATACAATCTATCAATTTGACTCTCTTTGTAATTAATTCTTGAAAATAATTCCACTCTAGCAGAAACACCAACTTGGGCAGCATTGATTTGATTTTTTGTCCCACTTGGTAAATTTAAGTCTAGGTATTTTTGCGTAATTGCTGGACTCAATTTTGAATTTGCAATTAAAATTTGTTTTAATTTTCCAGTTTGTGGACTTCTACAAATAAAAGCAGCAAGTACTTCATCAGATAAGTAAGGCGAAAATTGCATTAACAAAGGAAAACTTGCGTTAATATCGCTAACTGTACTTACATAAGTTAACAAAGAATGTGTATCGCCACCGTCAATTTTATCTTTTAAGACTTGGATTTTGTTTGCTAAAGTTGAAATTTCTTGTTTTATCTCTATTGGTCCTATACCATCAACAATTTGGGTTTTACACCCTTGGTTTGTCATTGTTACATGGTTTCCATTCCCATTTGCTGTATTTTCAGTAACATTTACATATTCTCCAGTACTATTTAGAGGATAATATCTATTTGAAATTACATTTGCTCCAATATGGAAGTACATAATGTCCTGAGAAGTTTCCATCTTGATATCATGAGTACTTAATTCTGAGTTTGAATTATATTCTGAGAATAAATTGTTAGCTGATTTTGTCAATGCTTCAAGATTATTATTATTTCCAGGTGCTCCTTGAAAGTAATTAATTCTACCTTTAATTACTGTTAAATCTGCCTCAACAATTTTTTGATT
>CAMBRH010000196.1 GCA_945870115.1 Chitinophaga pinensis
TACTCAAAGCAATAGAAGTTTGTTCTACGGGAATTGGCGTTGTTTGACTTACATAAGCAACAGAACTTTTTGTTCCACCATCAACCAAAATATATCCTGTGGGAAGAATTTCAATTCCTAAATTAAAAACTTCTAAAGCACTATTCACATGATGAGTTATTAAAAAATCTGGATTTCTTCCAGAAACGAGACTTAAGTATAAAATCCCGTCTGCCTTATTTGAAAGTTGATTTCCTCCTCCAGGAAAAATAATTACGGGAATTTTTGTATTCCTTTTTAAAATTTCGATTGTTTTTTCTAAGTCTGAACGAGAAACGGTGCTTCCACCAACAAAAAAGTAATCAATATTAGCAAATTCAGCTTTTTCAATTAAAGGTAAAAGTTGTTCTTCTGCATTCGTTTTTTCTGGATCGATTAAAACAGAAATTTGTCCAAAACGAGAGGCAATATTTGATAATAAGATATTCTTGGGCATATAAGTCAAATTTAATCTGAGGTAAATTTACATTATTTTATTAAAAATAGCGCAATTGTTGAAAAAACTCTTCAGTTAATAAGTAAAGAGTATCGTTTAATAATTCAAGTCTTTTTTCTACTAGTAATTATCGCTGTTCAAAACAAAATTCTTTATTTTTGTAGAAAATCTCAACAATGAAAAAATCAATTTTAATTTTAGCTTTAATTTTAAGTAATTTTAGTTTTTCTCAAACCGCAATAGAATATTACAACAGCGCTGTTAATAAAGGGAAAGAATTAGATTACCAAGGTTCACTTGAAGATTACAATAAATCCATAAATCTTGACAATACTGACAAGGATGCTTTTTATGGAAGAGCTTGGACAAAGGCAGAAATTGGTGATCATCAAGGAGCAATACAAGATTATAATGCTGTAATTAAATTTGACCCTTCACATGTAGACGCATTTTATGCTCGTGGTCTTTCCAAAAAAGCAACTGAAGACGTAAAAGGTGCTTTAGCTGATTTCACAAAAGTCATTGAATTAAATCCATCTTATACTAACGCATACTACTATCGAGCGTTAATGAAGGAAATTTTGAAAGATTTTTCTGGAGCGATAAGTGATTTTGACAAAGCAATTGAATTAGACAAAAATGATGCTTTGAATTATTTTTATAGAGGATATCTTAAAGAAAATCAAAAAGATTATAAAGGTGCATTAAGTGATTACAGTAAAGCTTTGGAAATTAACCCACAATATGATGCAGCTTTTTATAACAGAGCCGTAACTAAAGGATATTTATTAGATTACAAAGGAGCTATTGAAGATTATAATAAGTCTTTGGAATTAAATCCTGAAGATGGTTACGCCTATTATGGCCGAGGGTATGCTAAAGAAAAATTGGGTGACAAGAATGGTGCATGCATAGATTTTAATTTAGCCTTAGGTTTAGGATATGCAAAAGCTCAGGATGCAGTAACAAATTGCAGATAAAATAAACTCATTGAATTGCCCATTTGTTTCCCGAATTACTAATTATAGTGGTTTTTGGCATGGTTTTTAAACAAAAACACACTCCAAAAACGTATTGATTTTTAGTTTTCACGACGGACTTCATCCGTCGTTACAAATATTTGACACCTACGGCGCCATAACGTATTAACAAAAATCATGTTAAAAGTCTAAATCACTTTAATACCGGAAGTATCTTGGTAATTCAATAACCTTAATTTATACAAAAAACTCAGCTTAAATTAAGCTAAGTTTTTTTATTTATTGAAACATTTCTTTTACTCGTTGAAAAAATCCTTTCGCATTTCCTTCTGGATTTGGAATGAAATTTTCACTCGTTTTTAATTTTTCAAGTATTTCTCTTTCTTCTTTACTTATTTTTGTTGGAGTCCATAAATTGATGTGAACAAATAAATCTCCTGTACCGTAACCCTGTAAAACTGGAATCCCTTTGCCTTTCAAACGCAACATTTTTCCACTTTGAGTTCCTGGTTCAACTTTAATTTTTGCTTTTCCGTTTACAGTAGGAACTTCAATACTTTCACCTAAAATAGCATCAACAATATTGATAAAAGCCTCGTAATGTAAATTTTCTGAATCACGTCTTAATTCTGGATGAGGAATTTCTTCAATCACAACAATTAAATCTCCAGCAACGCCATTAAACGGACCTGAATTACCTTT
Organism: Chitinophaga pinensis; assembly: GCA_945870115.1. Lineage (GTDB taxonomy): Bacteria > Bacteroidota > Bacteroidia > Flavobacteriales_D > Crocinitomicaceae > M2408. Next base: position 2,158 of record CAMBRH010000196.1, read on the forward strand.
TCCAGTTACACTTAATTGCATTCCATCTTCAACTCCTGCTGGGATATCGATTTCAATAACTTCTTCTTGTCTTTTTAAACCATTATTGTCAGCATCAGCTGGTTTTTTATCAATCATCTTCCCTGCTCCTTGACAGCTAGGACAAGTTGATTGCGTTTGCATAGCACCCAAAAAAGTTTGAGCTACTCTTGTTACGCTTCCTTGACCATTACATGTTTGACACGTTTTGTAAGTTACACCTTCAGCATTAACAAGTTTATTTACTTTGATTTTTTTCTTAACACCTTCAGCGATTTCTTCTAAGGATAATTTAATTTTTACACGAAGATTTGTACCTCTAACAGTTCGACTTCCACCGCGGTTACTTCTTCCTCCACCAAAAGAATTTCCAAAAACATCACCAAACTGGCTAAATATGTCGTCCATATTCATACCGCCGCCTCCAAATCCACCTTGACTTGCACCAGCGTGTCCATATTGATCGTATCTAGCTCTTTTTTGTTGGTCGCTTAAAATTTCATACGCTTCAGCTGCCTCCTTGAATTTATCTTCAGCAGCAGCGTTATCAGGATTTTTATCAGGGTGATATTGCAAAGCTAATTTACGATAAGCTTTTTTAATTTCTCCCTCATTTGCGTTTTTGGAAACACCTAATACTTCGTAATAATCTCTTTTTTGACTCATTTTAATCTAGCTTTTGGCTTTTTAGCTTTTAGCGGTTAGCAATTAGTTTTTAACTTTTAGCTTAGTAGCTTCAAGCTCTTTATTTTTTTAGTTTAGCAGAATCTAAATTCTAAATATCATAACGTCTTAATATCCTAATATCTTAGCGTCCTGATGTCCACTTACTGTCCTACCACAACTTTCGCGTAACGAACAACTTTGTCATTCAAATAATATCCTTTTTCAACATCGTCAATCACTTTTCCGATGAATTTTTTATCAGGGGCAGGGATATTTGCGATTGCTTCGTGAAGTTCGCTATCAAACGTTTCTCCTTTGGCAACCATTTGTTTTAAACCTTTCACTTCTAAAGTAGATTTGAATTTTGTGTAAATCAAATTAAATCCTTCTTTAACAACAGCAATATCTTCTGCGGTTTCATTGTTTGCTATCGCACGATCAAAATCATCCAAAACTGGGATTAAATCTTTCAATAATCCTGCACTTGCAGTATAAATTAAATCAATTTTTTCTTTATTTGTTCTTTTTCTATAATTATCAAATTCAGAATAAAGTCTTAAAAATTTATCATTCAACGCGGCGTATTTTTCCTCTGCTGTAGGTTCAGCAGGAATTTCTTCAACTGGAGTAACAATTGTTTCTTCATTTGAATTTGAAACTTCCTCTTGCTGAGAATTTTCATTATTCAAATTATTTTCGTCGGAAATTGTTTCCGCATTGATATCTTTGTTTGTTTCTTCAGACATAATTATTGATTTTCATTTACTTTTTTTATCTTGTCAAAGATTTTGCCAAAGAAAAAAATTGAAATTATATTGACACCTTGTCATATATTATATGTCAAAAGTGTAATTTTGTCACTTAAAATCACGTTTTTTATTAATCCTGTTTATTTTTTCAAATACTCCAAAAATTTTATTTATTTTTGTTCTTTATTTACTTAAATTAGATATTCCAAAAATAACACATGGACTTTTTAAAAAAATTAAAAACTTTTGTTTGGTCAAAGCATTTCTTGAAACATTTTGGTTTTGTTGTTTTGGCTTATTTTGTCATAGTTGGAGGAACAATTTTTTACCTAGATTTTGATACAAATCACGGTGAAAAAATCAAAGTTCCAATTTTATTTGGTAAAAATGTAAAAAACATTCAACCTTTGATGGATGAATTAGATTTGCAGTATGAAATTTTAGATTCAATCTACGCTCCAAACAAACCAGTTGGAACAATTATTTCACAAGATCCACGCCCGACAGATTCAACGGATGTATATGTAAAATCTGGAAGAATCATTCGAGTTAGGGTTTCTAAAAAAACACGATTGGTTGAAATGCCAACAATAATTGATCGATCAGAAAGATTTGCTCTAAGTGTTTTGAAAAATAGGGGCTTAAAGTATAAAATTACTTACAAAGCAACATCAGAGTCCAATGGTGCTGTTTTAGAAACAAAATTAGATGGAAAACAAATTAAAGGTGGGGCAAAAATTCCAATTGGTTCGGTGATTTATTTGGTTGTAGGAAAAAATGAAGGTGGAACTCCAGTTCAAATCCCAAATTTGATGGGCCTAACAATAAATGAAGTAAAAAGTCGTTTATCAGGAATGTCTTCTTTGACGATTTTTGAAAATTACATAGGTTGCATGAATGCTTCAGATAGTTCTTCTGCTAAAGTTTCTAACCAATCACCAGAATACATTGAAGGAATGATGAGTTCATCGTCTTCTACAATTAGCATTACTTTGGATAAAAATTATTCAGGTGGAAATCAAGATTCAGAATAAAGAAGTTTAATTTATTAAAAAATGAAATTATTTATTCTTTCGTTAGGACTGTTCTATTCTGTTTATACTTTTTCACAGGGTGAAGAAATAAATCCTATTATTTCCAAAAGTACAAGTCTGAAAGCGAAAATTAATCGTTCAGTTTGTTCATTTGATTCAACCTTCATTTATGCTTCAGATACTTTAAGTTTGCCTTTTTTAGATGAGTTTTCAAAAAATCACTTTCAAAAATATACGGAAGATTATTTGAATCCAACTTTGACTTCTGAAAAATATTATCAATTGACAGATTTAGGTGGAGCGAAATTAGCAAATTCCCAAAGATTTACTTCGCAACAAACAATGAGAAAAGTTGTGAATGTTGCTGAACTTACAATTGTTGATGAAATTTTTCCAACTGTTGATATTAAAATTGGAGATTTATGTGAATATCCAGTTGTTTATACCACAACATCCGTTTATCCTCCTTACATAATTTATGACACAGTTGATTTCGTGAATCCACCTGACACAATTTGGTTAACAGAAGTTGACTATTTTCAAGATTCTGCAACCCAATTTTTTTCAACTTTAAACGATAAAAATTCATTTTGGTTGGATTCAAGAGCTGAGCACAATTATACAAATGCTGTTCGACCTTGGACATTGGGAGTTGTGACTTTTGACGGAAGAAATGAATTTGGAGAGCCTTATATTTATGGATCAAATTCAGTAGATTTTAATGACTTTTTGACTTCAAAACCAATTGACATGAGTTTAGTTGATGCCAGTCAAGAAGTTTATTTAAGTTTTTTGTATGAAACAAAGGGATTTAATGACGAACCAGAAAATGGTGATTCCTTAATTTTAGAATTTTTCGCTCCAGATTTAGATCAATGGTTTCACATTTGGTCGGCTGGAGATACAACTTACGAAGATTTTCAGAGAGTTCACATTAAAGTTACTGACGATAAGTTTTTCAAGAAAACCTTTCAATTTCGTTTTAAAAATTACAGCGGAGTTTCAGGTGGAATCGATCAATTCCATTTAGATTACGTTCATTTGCGCGCTGGATCTGGTCCGCAAGATACTTTGTTCAAAGATTTTGCAATAGTTTATCCATTGAATACTTTATTGAAAGATTATACGCAAGTTCCTTGGGACCATTTTAAAAATAATCCAACAGCTAAAACAACTGATAATCTTAAAATCACCTTAAGAAATGGAAGTAATGTTCCTGAAAATTTTGCCAATGGAGGAAAAATTGCTGTTTCATATCAAGGAACAACTGAAGCAACTGTAAATCTTTTGGGTCAAAATTTAGCAAATGGTGAAATTAATTATTTACCTTTCACTTTCCATGAATCATTTCATGATCTAAGTTCTGCATATGATTTTTCTTCTACAAAAACAGGAGATTATCAAGAATTTGATGCAACTTTAACTTCAACAGTTTTATTCACAAATTTAACTGTAAATGATACTTCGACTTTCAAGCAACGCTTTTACGATTCGTATGCTTATGACGACGGAAGTTCCGAAGCTGCTTATGGTCCTAACGGAACGCAAGCAAGATTGGCGTATAAATTTACACCTTATGAAAACGATACTTTAAGAGGAATTAAAATTCGTTTTGTAGAATCTGTAACTAATGTGTCAAATAATTTATTTTTACTTTCAGTTTGGGACGATAATAATGGTCAACCTGGAAATGTAATTTATCAAGATGAATTTTTATATCCGCGTCAACCAAATTATGATTACGATGATTCTTTGGGTTTTACAAATTATTATTTGAAGGATTTTCAAAGATTACCAATTAATGGAACATTTTACATTGGTTGGAGACAATTGAATGAAGAAGCTTTAAACATTGGTTTTGACTGGAATATCGACAATTCTGATAAAATATTTTACAGCAATGACAATGAAAATTCATGGATTAATTCCTCTTTTGATGGTTCACTTTTGATGCGACCAATCTTTGCAACAAATTTGAATAAAACTTTAAGTTCAACTGAATTAACAAAAGAAAAAAAAATATTCAACATTTTCCCAAATCCAAGTTCAGATAAATTCTTTATTGAAACAAATCAAGTTGATTTTTCAGGAATAGAATTGTTTGATTTACAAGGAAAATTACTTTATTCTTC
>CAMBRH010000197.1 GCA_945870115.1 Chitinophaga pinensis
TTCTTCTTCTTTTAAAGAAAGTAAATTCTTAATATCGTCAAAGTCCAAAATTTTAGAAAATAATTGTTGTATTAATTCTATATTATCTACTTGCAATAAATTCATTGTTTCATTATTGAAATCAATTACAGAGATAAAATTTCCTTTAATTTGAAATAAAATAATCCCATTTCCTAGACTATTTACAATTTTTTTTAGGTATTTATTGTGATCCTGAATGGAATTTATCATTTTATTTCTACTGTGATAAATCAGCAAAAAGAAAACTCCTATGCATAAAAAGAGAATCAAAAATGTGTAAAAAGTTGGGTCTTCATTTTTACCAAAATAAAAATGTATGAAAAGTAAAAAAGAAAAAGTATTGATAAAATAAATTAGTGAGAAATAAAATCGTTGTACAGCAAAATTTAATATTGAAAATAAAGCAAAGAAAAAGCAAAAATCATAATTAGAAAATTTATTCAGACCCAAATCATAAATAACATAAAAAGTTATTGCGTTAAAAAAGAAAAAATAAAGTAAAGGCATTTTTCCTTTAAAATAAGGAATTATCTTTTCAATTAATAAAATGACTGGGAATGCAAAAGTTCCTGAAAGTACAGCATAAAAATAGGATTGTGGAGCACCTATCCATTTGAATAAAAATGCAAATAATGGACACAGTAAAAAAGCAAAAATTAACAACAAAAATGTTAACCTTTTTGAATCATCTCCTTTTTCAAAATAATCAAAAAAATGATGTTTACCTTTTTTATCTAACTTGTTCATTAACAGTACTTTTAACCATTAAATTATGCTCGATTTATCAATGTACGATTTTAAATTCAAATTAACAAATTATTTTTCTACCTGTTTTTAAATAATAAAAAGAAAAGAATTTTTATAAATTAAAGATTTTATTCCTTTTATTAAGGGTGTTTATAAGTTCATAAATTTATTAATTTTATTTGAATAATTAACTTATTACACAAATGTATCTGTTTATTAACAGTAAAAAGTGATATAAAAGTCTGATAATGATATAAATTTAATATTTAGTTAACAATTGTTTAAAACTAAGTGTGTTTATAAAAAAGAATTTTTTCATTAACATTTGGCCTATAATTCTCTGTTGATAAATAAAAAAATCTTTCAAAAACTTTACTTGTTATATTAAATTAAATTTTTCAAATGTATTTTTTAATTTTATAAAACAAGCCTAAGTTATGATTCTTTTTAAAAGTTTATGCACAAAGGAACAATAATAACTGTGAATAAGTTTAATTTAACAAAGCTTGAATTTCAGTTCATTAACCAAAACTAAAAAAATCAATTGTCGATAATTACCATCGTTTGTTAATAAACTTTATCTTTGAAGAAAATTGTAAAAAATCAACAAAAATGAAAAAAATTGTTCCAATCGGATGCGATCACGCAGGCTTTGAATTAAAGACAAAAATAATCAATTATTTGGAAAATAAAGGATATGAAATCAACGATAAAGGATGTTATTCTGTGGAAAGTATTGATTACCCTGATTTTGCTCATCCTGTGGCAGAATATGTCGAAAACCATAAAGACACACTAGGGATTTTACTATGTGGAAGTGGAAACGGAATTAACATGACAGCAAATAAACACCAAGGAGTTAGAAGTGCTTTGTGTTGGACAGTAGAAATTGCAAAATTAGCACGTGAACACAATAATGCAAATATTTTAACGCTTCCAGCTAGATTTATTAGTGAAGAATTGGCTTTAGATATAGTTGCTGTTTTTTTTACCACAAATTTTGAGGGTGGAAGACATCAATTAAGAGTTGAAAAAATTGCTTTATAAATTTTGACCTCAAAACAATAAGGATGTTTTTAAAAAAGGTTTTTTCTGCAGTATTTGTTCTGTGCACTTCTTTAAGTTTTTCTCAAGAAGAAATAAACGTAGCAAAAAAATATGCCTCAAAAATTGATTCCGTAAAAATAAGGCAATATGTTTCCGTTTTGGCTTCAGATTCTTTAGAAGGAAGAGACACAGGCACAGAAGGACAAAAAAAAGCAGCAGCTTATATTCAAAATAAATTCAGGGAGTTTGGCTTGGATTCTTTGTCAACAGGATATTTGCAGCAATTTCCTTTGTACAAAAAAAACAAATCAGCGATTTTATATTTTAATAAACTAAAATTAAATTTTCCCGAAGATTTCGGATTTCATGGTTTTTATGATTCAGATTTCTTAGCAGAAAACGATGTTGACAACACCTTAATTAAGGTTGTTGCTTGGGATAAATTTAAAAAAGATAAATTTTATTTAAACAATCAAGTCAATTCGTTAATCATTACAGTAAATTCTTACTTGGAAGTAGATTTTGATTTAATAAAAACACGAAAAATAAAAAATGTTTTCTTTATCTGTAAATTTTACAACGAAAGTTACTTTACAAAATATACGGACGGCGAATTGACTTTTTCTACTAAAGGAGATTCAAAGAACCCACAACGTTTGTTTTTCATCAATCGAAAAAAGTTAAAAGAAAAAAAAGCGTTGAACTCTATTCAAGTAAAAATCAATCCTTTGGATGAAGTTTTAACCGAAAACGTAATCGCTTACGTTGAAGGTTCAGATTCCATATTAAAAAAAGAGTTTATAGTAATTTCAGCACATTACGATCATTTAGGTATAAAAAACGGAGAAATTTATAATGGAGCAGATGATAACGGTTCTGGAACTTCAGCTTTAATTGAATTAGCTCGTATTTTTCAAGAGGCTAAAAAGAACAATGAAAACCCGAAAAGATCGATTTTATTTATCTGTTTCACAGGAGAAGAACATGGGCTTTTTGGTTCAGATTATTACAGTCAACATCCTTTAATTCCATTAAAAAACACAGTTGCGGATTTTAACATTGACATGATTGGAAGAAAGGATTCGGAGAAAGAAAAATCACAACTTTCTGTTTATGTTATTGGTTCAGATAAAATAAGTTATCAATTTCACAAAAAACACGAAGAAATCGCAAAACTTAATTCAAATTTACGTTTAGATTATAAATACAATGATTTTAACGACAAAGAAAAATTATATTACCGCTCAGATCATTATAATTTTGCGAAAAATGGGATACCAAGTATCTTTTATTTCGGAGGTTTTCACTCAGATTATCACATGCCAACAGACGATATTGAGAAATTAAATTTTACAAAAATTAAAGCAATTTCGGAGTTGGTGTTTTTTACAGCTTGGGGATTTGGGATGTAGTTTTACACAATAAAATTAAAAAATGGGGCTATTCGGATTTTCTAGAAAACAAAAAGATATTAAGTTTTTTATTTCAGAGCAAGATAGAATTTGGGTAGAAGACAATTTTAAATGGATTTTAGAATCCTTTGGATATCCTTTGCAAAATTTAGAGCCAATTTTATTTTCTAAAGACTTTTTCCCAGAAACATTTAAAGCAGAAAAAATTGAAATTAATAATTTAATCGAAGATTTGTCGGGTCTATTAGTTTTGGATTCAAAGAAAATTTCTTTTGAAACAGAAGAAGATTTTAGAGATATTGAAGGACTTCCTTTTAAAACAGAAGGCTCAAATTTTGAAATAGTAACAGAAATAGCAAACAATAAATATAAAATAGTAATTGCTAAAAGTTTACTAAAAAATTCAAAGCGACTTTTATATAAGTTAATATGTGAATTTATTGAAATAAAACTTAAAGAAAGTAAATTAAATTTTGATACCGGATATGACACAGATTTGTTTATTTTAATTGCCGGAATATACTTTGGTTTTGGAGTAATATTTTCACAAAATCAAATAGACAATGGTAGTTTTGATGAAGGAATGTATGTCACCAAATGGAATTTTGTTTCAGCAATGCCAAATGAAACAATGGTTTATGCATTAGCAATTTATTCCAAACTTACCGACAACGATAAACCAAATTGGTTAGAAAAAATGCCGAACGAACTAAGGGTGTTTTTTCCAAAAGCTCTTGAACACTTTAATAGTTTTTCGAATGATCTTTTTAGTGAAAGTGAATTAGAAATATTAAGCTTATTTAATAACGCTGAAATTGAATATAAAAATAAAAACTTTGCTGCTGGTATTTTATCTTTAGAAAAAATTATGTTTTTAACTAAAGATGAAATGGTAAAGGCACAAGTTTACAACGATATTGGTTATAATCAAATAAGAATGAATGATTTGGAAAATAGTGTTCCCAATTTTTATCAAGCTTTAAAAATTGATTCAAATTATGGATTTGCCTTAGATAATTTAGCTTATGTAAATATTATCTCTGGTCAATTAGAAATAGGAAAAGAATACATTGAAAAAGCAATAAAAACCGAAAATAGTGATAACGCATACTCGAATAGAAATTTTGCATTGTATTATTTTGCAAAAGGAGAAATGCTAGAAGCAGAGAAGTATTTTCACAAAGCTTTAGATTCATCTACTAATAGTGTTGATTTTTTAGAATTTCATTATGCAGAATTTCTTTTTGCTCAAAATAAATTTGATGAAGGTCAAATATATTTAAAAAAAGCCAAGGAAAAAGGTGAGTATAAAAAGCATAATTCGTAAAAAAATCTACAACTTCTATTTCAACAACTCTTTAATTAAATCTTCTGTTTCCTTAATAAAATCTGTATAAATTTTTCCAGTTCCTGGACCATTAAAACCTGTATGAATTTTTGCCACTTGACCATTTTTATCAAGAAAAATTGCAGTAGGGTAGGAGATAATTTGATTTAACATAGAGAATTGTTCAGAGGCCAAAGCTTTATTTGCTTGACCACCAATTAAGAAGGTAAAATCTAAATTTAAACGCGATTTCAACAATTTTACTTTTTGAACTTGCTCTTCAAACACAGTTGGAGTTTCATATGCCACAGAAATGATTTCCAAACCAGCTTCGTGATATTTAGCATACATTTCTTTTAAAAATTTGGTTTCATCCAAGCAATTTGGACACCAAGTTCCCATGATTTGTACAATTGTAACTTTATTTTTAGATTGTTCATTTGGAAACAAAAATTCTTTTCCTGATAAATCTTTTAATTTGAATGCAAAAGGATCTTTTTTCACCAAGTAGGTTAATGAATCAGGATTTCTAAGTTCAAAATTTTCGTCACGATTTGCAATCCATTTTGTTTGATAATGCTTACCTGAGAAAAATTCTCCTTGTATCTCACCATTAATTATTTTTCCTAAAAAATAAAATGCGTGTGAACCATCAAAAGCAGCAAGTTCCAAAAAATCATTGCACGCAAGTCCTTCTAAAAAACGATAATCTCCTGTTTCAGTTAAAAACGTTCCCGTTATTTTTTGAGAATAATCTCCGGATTTAAAAACACCAACCGCAAACTCTTCATCTTCCGTTTTAGGACTAAAAGTTGTTTTCCATTTTCCAGTCAGGTTTAAAGGTTTTTGTTGGTAGCAAACATTTTTTCCTAAATTCAAATTTGCACCAAAAGGAATTCTGTAATTATCTCCTTTATTTAGATTTGTCCAAGCACCAGAAATCTCCGTTTTGTTTTTTACTACAAAACGTATGAAAGAATGAAAATGAGGAAAATCAATTTGAAAAGAATCATTAATTGTTTTAATTGAACTCAATTCAATTTTTTCTTCAGCATTGTGAATTGTAAAAATAGGTTTCTTTTTAGAACCAGAAATTTGTAAGTGAAATGGAAGTTTTGTTGAATTATTTAACTGCAAATAAGCTGACCAAGCTCCTTTTTTTAGATATTTGTAGCTCTGTGAGTATGTATAAGTTGAGAATAAAACAACTATTACGCTGAAATACAGTAATTTAATCAATTTATTTGTTTTGGTTTACAGTGCTAAATTAATTATTTTTAAGCGTGATGCAACTTTTTATTATAAATAACAGTCTATGTATAGAGTTTAAGTTATGGATGAACTAACATTAATAAACGAATGTATAAAGGGAAATCCAACGGCTCAAAAAAAGTTGTTTGAAAAGTTTGCGCCTAAAATGATGTTTGTATGTTTGCGTTATTGCAAAGATTCAAACGATGCGGAAGATGTGCTCCAAGAAGGATTTATAAAAGTATTTGGTTCCTTATCTAAATACAAACACGAAGGATCCTTTGAAGGTTGGATGCGTCGGGTTTTTGTAAATACGAGTTTGGATTTTTTAAGAAAAGAAAAGCAGTTAAGTTCAACTTCATCTTATGAGGATGTTGATTACAAAATTCACGATGATTATTCCACTTCTGGAGCTTTGGAAGCAGAAGATTTGATGAAAATCATTATGAAGTTGCCAAAAGGGTATCAAGTAGTTTTTAATTTGTTTGCTATTGAAGGATACACACACAAAGAAATAGCTGAATTACTTGGAATTTCTGAAGACACATCAAAATCACAATATTTTAGAGCAAGAGCTTCGTTGAAGAATTATTTAGAGAAAGAGGATAAAAAGTTATGAATTATGAGTATTGAGTTATGAATTGGCTCGCTTAAAAAATAAAAATTTGGAAGAAAAAGATTACATAAAAGACTTGTTTTCGGAGAAATTAGGAAATCAATCAGCTAAGGTAAATCCAGAGTTGTGGACTTCTATTTCTTCTAAAATTGCAACAAATGCTGTTGTGAGTTCTGGCGTATCTTTGACTTCAAAATTATTGATTGGACTTGGAACTGCAGCAAGTATTACTGTTGCAACATTTTTCTTAACAAATGATAGCAAAGAAAA
>CAMBRH010000198.1 GCA_945870115.1 Chitinophaga pinensis
ATACTTTTGGGGAATTAAATCAGTATTCAAAAGTTGTATGGGTTTGCCATGCTTTAACAGCAAATTCAGACGTAAGCGACTGGTGGAATGGACTTTTTGGTGCAAACGACTATTTTGACAAAGAAGAATATTTTGTCGTATGTGCAAATATTATCGGTTCATGTTATGGTTCAACAGGTCCTTTGAGTGAAAAATCGAATGGAGAAAAGTTTTTTCAAAATTTCCCCTTGATTACTCCGAGAGACATGGCAAATGCGCATGAATTATTAAGGGAAAAATTAAATATTTCTGAAATAAATTTGTTAATTGGCTCATCTTTAGGCGGTCAACAAGCTCAAGAATTTTCAATAATTTTAAAAGAAAAATTAAAAAATTTAATTCTTATTGCAACAAATGCTTTTCATTCTCCATTTGGAATTGCTTTCAACGAAGCGCAAAGATTGGCAATTTCTGCAGATTCAACCTTTGAATTAAATTTAGAAAATGGTGGCGAAAAGGGTTTAAAAGCAGCACGAAGCATAGCCATGTTAAGCTATCGTTCTTATGAAGGTTACAACAAAACTCAAAGTGAGCAGGATTTGAACAAAACAGACAATTTCAAAGCTTCATCCTATCAAAATTATCAAGGACAAAAATTAGTAAACCGTTTCAATGCTTACTCATATTGGACTTTAACCAAAGCAATGGATTCACACAATGTTGGAAGAAACAGAACTTCAATAAGAGATGCTTTGGAAGAAATATCAGCAAAAACATTGGTAATTGGAATTTCAAGCGACCTACTTTTTCCACTAAGTGAACAAGAATTTTTAGCAAAAACAATTCCAAATGCGACATTCAAAATCATCGACTCAATTTTCGGTCATGATGGTTTTTTAGTAGAAACAGAAAAATTAGAAGAAATAATAAATGAATTTTTAACATAAAAGTCAAGACAATTTTGACTTTTTAATCTAAAAAAAGAAAAAATGAGAAATAAATTAAACATAGGATTATTTGGTTTTGGTTGTGTAGGAAACGGATTATATGAAGTTTTAAACCAATCCAATTTGCTAGACGCAACAATTAAAAAAATTGTCGTAAAAAACCCAAACAAAGCTCGTTCAATCGCAAAAGAAAATTTTTCTTACGATAAATCAGACATACTTTTGGACAATGAGATTAACCTTGTTGTAGAATTAATTGATGATGCAAGAGCAGCGTTTTTGATAGTTTCAGAAGCTTTAAAACGAGGAAAACACGTTGTTACTGCAAATAAAAAAATGATTGCAGAAAATTATGAAGAGTTATTAAACTTAGCAAAAGCGAACAAAGTTTCTTTACTTTACGAAGCGTCAGTTGGCGGTAGTATTCCGATTATCAGAAACTTAGAAGAATATTACAACAACGATTCATTGTCTGGAATTCAAGGAATTGTGAACGGTACAACAAATTATATTTTGACACAAACAAATTCTGGTAAAGATTACGAAACTGCTTTAGCTGAAGCACAAGAATTAGGATTTGCAGAATCAGATCCAACTTTGGATGTAGATGGTTTTGATTCGAAATACAAATTATTAATTTTAATAAAACATGCTTTTGGTTTAACTTTAAAACCAGACGATATTTTCAATTACGGAATCAGAAATATCAAAGCACAAGATGTAAAATATGCTACAGAAAAAGGATTTAGAATCAAATTATTCTCAAGAACTGAAAAATTCGGAAATCATTTAGCTGGCTTTGTAGCTCCTCATTTTATCAAAGAGGACAATGTTGCCTACAATGTAAATAATGAATTTAATTCTGTTTCTGTGGAAGCTTTATTTTCTGATAAACAATTATTTTTAGGAAAAGGAGCTGGAGCTTATCCAACTGCAAGTGCTGTTTTATCTGATGTTTCGGCACTTCAATACGATTATGCGTATGAATACAAAAAAACAAATGAAAATGATGTTTTAAATTTTACGGATGATTTTTTCTTAAAAATTTACATTGGCTCTGAATTTATCGAAGCAATTCAAGAAATTCCATTTTACAACATTGATGAAATTTTTCAAAGTAAATCTTACAATTTTCAAACTGGTTGGGTGAAATTTTCAGAATTAAAACAATTTAATTTCAATAATTTATCAAACTTGTTTTTTGCTGTTTTACCAGAACCATTTTTAAATGAATCTGATTTTGAAAATATCGCTGATGAGAAATTATTTTTGCAAGTATTTAATTAATTAGACACAAGACTTCAGGACGTAAGACTTAAGACTTTAATTTATTTATAAACATATTTTATTGTTTTTAAACTAAAAAATCATTTAATTCTCAATTTTTCACTTTTAATTCTAAACTTTATTAAACATGAACAAAGAACCTTTAGCTTGGTATATCGCTGGTCCATTGATTGGATTGATTGTACCCCTTTTATTAATCTTGAGGGAAAAACAATTTGGCGTTTCTTCGTCTTATCGCTATTTAATTTCATTAATTACGAAGAAACCGAGTTATTTTTCTTACGATAACAAAGCTGATTCATGGCAAATTCAATTTGCTTTGGGATTAATCGGAGTTGGATTATATTATTTTTTCACAAATGATTCTGATTTCTTTTTCAATGAAGATTTAAAAAATAATTTTCCAGTTGATTTCTATTCACTTGAAAATTGGTTTATTTTTCTTGGCGGTGGATTTTTAGTTGGATTTGGAGCACGTTACTCAAATGGCTGTACTGCAGGACATTGTATCATGGGAATGTCACAGCTCTCCCCTGCTTCATTTATTGCAACAATTGGCTTTTTTATAGGAGGCTTAATTGTTGCACATTTTGTTAATCCAATATTATTCTCTTACTAAAATGAAAAAAATTACAAACATAATCATAAGTATCAGTTTGGGTGCATTTTTAGGATTTATCCTGACAGAATCTCAAGCAATTTCTTGGTATCGCATTCAAGAAATGTTTCATTTTCAATCATTTCATATGTTTGGACTTTTAGGTTCAGCAGTTGTTACTGGTGCTTTAAGTTTGATTATTATTAAGAAACTTAAAATTAAAAGTGTGAACAATAGCCCTATCAAATTAAAAGACAAACCTTTAACTTGGAAAGCCAATTTATTTGGTGGAATTTTATTTGGTTTAGGCTGGGGATTAACAGGAGCATGCTCTGCCCCACTCTTCATTTTAGTCGGACTTTCATGGAAATTAGGCTTACTTTTATTGCTTGGAGTATTGTCAGGAACATTTTTTTATGCACTTTTGAAAGATAAATTACCTCATTAAAAATGAAAATTATACTTAAGAGATTAAACGACAAACTTGCATTTCAAGCTTCAAATTCTGAAGGGAATTTAGTTAACTCCGATGCGAATCCAGCAATTGGAGGAGAAAATTTGGGAATGCGTCCAATGGAATTATTGCTTTCAAGTATGATTTCTTGTGCAAGCATTGACATTTTATTGATTCTAAAGAAAAAAAGAATCGAACTTTCAAACTACGAAGTGATTGCTGAAGGAAATCGCAAAGAGGGTGTTCCTTCGCCTTTTGAAAAAATTCATGTGCTTTTTAAAATTGGGGAAAATGATCCAATTGATCAAGTTGAAAAAGCTGTTATTCTTAGTTTAGAAAAATATTGTTCTGTTTCAGCAAGTTTAGCCAAAGAAATTAAAATAACGCATCAAATTATTCAAGAAAATGTCTAAAAATAAATCATCTGAATTTCTGAAATCATCAAAAAAAGAAACCCTAGCAATCAGAAAACACATTGAAAGAACGAGCCAAAAGGAACATTCAAATCCTTTGTTTTTGACAAGTAGTTTTACCTTTGATTCTGCCGAAGAAATGGCTGCTGTTTTTGCTGATGAACAGGAAGGAAACATTTATTCACGTTATTCAAATCCGAATGTACAGGAATTGATCGACAAAGTTGCTTTACTTGAAAATGCCGAAACAGGTTGGGCAACTTCTACTGGAATGGCTGCAATTTTCACAACTTTTGGTGCCTTGCTGAAAGCTGGTGATCACATTGTTTCAAGTCGATCAGTTTTTGGCTCAACACATAGATTGTTTACAGAAATTTTCCCAAAATGGGGAATTACAACAACTTATGTTGACGCCTTGGATTATGAAGGCTACAAAAATGCCATTCAAGAAAATACCAAAATTTTGTATTTAGAATCTCCTTCAAATCCTGCTTTAGAAATTATCGACATTGAAAAAGTAGGAAAAATTTGTAAAAAAGCCAATATTTTATTTGTTGTTGACAATTGTTTTGCGACTCCAATTTTACAAAGACCTCTGGATTTAGGAGCGCATATTTCAATTCATTCAACCACAAAATTTATGGATGGACAAGGCAGAACCTTAGGTGGATTGATTTTAGGAAGCAAAGAATTAATTACAAAAATTGAAGCTTTTGCTCGTCACACTGGTCCAGCTTTAAGCCCGTTTAATGCGTGGATAATTTCAAAATCCATCGAAACTTTGCACATTCGAGTGGAAAGAATGACTGAAAATGCGCTTAAAATCGCCAAAAAATTAGAAAAAATTGATTCAATTTCGTGGGTGAAATATCCGTTTTTAGAAAGTCATCCAAATTATAAAATTGCAAAAAAACAAATGTTTGGTGGAGGTGCAATCGTAAGTTTTGAAATTAAAGGAGGTTTAGAAGCTGGAAGAAAATTTTTGAATAAATTGGAATTATTTTCTTTAACTCCCAATTTAGGTGACGCAAAAAGTATTGCCACTCATCCTGCCTCAACAACTCACTCAAAGTTAAAACCTGAAGAAAGATTGTCTGTTGGTATTTCTGACGGATTAGTTCGACTTTCAATTGGTTTAGAACATGTTGATGATATCTGGCGAGATTTAAAAAATGCTTTAAAGTAATTTACTCTTCGCTTGAAATTGATTGAACTTTTTTTTCTCTCATCTCTCTGATTTCTTTTTTGAAAAATAAAAACCAAATTAATATTGCACAGATTACATACCAAGTAATTACTGCCAAAAATAAAAGAAAAGGAATGAAATCATCGAAATCTAATCTTGAATTATTTGAATATGATTTTTGATAATTATAAGAATCGATTGCATTATAAATAATAATTCCTTCAATCACAGCAAAAGTCAAAACTGCCATAAAAATATGGATTTTATTCAATTTTCTAAACTGTAGTTTAAATGATAGGTTTTGATTATTAAATCGAATATTTGAGATAGTCAAAGTAATCATTGTTGGAAGTGAAATTAATGCACTAATTAACATTGAAAGTAAGACTCCCCAAAGTATTTCACTCACAATAAAATCAGGTGAACTCATTCCTTTATTTTCAAAAAACTGAACAATAAAAAACCCAAGGACTAAACCCAAACTGCCAATAAAAACGGTTGTTAACCAAGCTAAAAATATTTTTCCAGTATTTATCATAAAGTAAATATAGTTTTTATTTTAAACTTTTCGTTTTAAAGTCCATCTTAAAAGTAAAAAAGCTAAAAATGCAATTCCGCTACACACAAAAAATGGTACCCCAAAATTAACTGAAGGAGTTGGTTTTATTCGTGTTGCAGAATAATAGATCCACATAAAAAACAAAGGGCTTAAAATTTCTGCTAAACTCATAATACTTGTGAAAATTCCTTGTAATTCTCCTTGCTCATTATCTTGAACTTTTCCAGAAACCAGCGAACGAATTGAAGGTTCAATGATTCCGCAAAAAGCATAGGGAAAGATTAAGACATACATCATCCAACCTGAAGGAATTAATCCCATCAAACATGTTGTTGAAATCAAAAACAATAATCCCATTGTTGCTGCTCCTTTTTCCCCCAATTTCTTGACTAAAATTCCAGAAAGTCCACCTTGAACAATCGCAAAGGCAACTCCAACAACAGCAAGAGAAATTCCAACGTCTTTTGCTGTCCATGCAAATTTATCCATTGTGTAATAATTCCACAGTGAATGAAGTGCCATGTTGGATAGCATAACAAGAAATATCACCAAAAACAAATATTTATTTTTCTCAAATTTTACGATTTGTTTAAATGCACCAAAAGGATTTGCCCTTTTTAAATCAAATTTTCTTCTATCACTTTCTGGCAAAGATTCTTTTAAAACGAAATAGCCATAAACGAAATTTAAAATGGAAAAACAAGCTGCTACAAAAAAAGGCGCTCTGGAGCCAAAATCAGTTAAAAGTCCACCGATTGCTGGTCCAATAACAAATCCAATTCCGAAAGCTGCGCCAACCATTCCAAAGTTTTTTGCCCTGTTTTCATTAGTGGAAATATCAGCAATATAAGCCGTGGCGGTCGTAAAACTTGCTCCAAAAATCCCAGCAATTGCTCTACCAATAATCAGCCAAACTAATGTCGGAGCAAAACACATGAAAACGTAATCCAAACCCATTCCAAGAACTGAAATTAGCAATATTGGTCTTCTTCCAAATCGATCACTTAAATTTCCAATTAAGGGAGAAAAAAAGAATTGCATAAAAGCATAAGTTCCCATAACCAAACCAAAATATTTGGACGATTCATTCACTGAAACATGAGCTGTTTCTGACACTAAAACTGGAAAACTTGGGATAATTATTCCTAAACCAATTGAATCAATACAAATGGTAATAAGAACAAAAATTAATGCATTTTTTGAATGAAGCATATATAAATTTTATCAAAAATAGGTAATTATTTTAAAATTGAGAAGAATTTTACT
>CAMBRH010000199.1 GCA_945870115.1 Chitinophaga pinensis
GAATTATGTCTCATTGAAAAATTAAAATCAAATCTGTCCAAAATTGTTCTAGAACCAATAAAAATTATGCAAAATGAACAACGAGAAAGGACCTAAATTTGATTTCAAAATACAATAAAAACCATAGTATGCCCATAGTCAAAAATCACCTTAATTGATAAAAAGGCTCCGTTCAACTTGGTTTTATACCTTATTTTTATTTGCTTCCTAATCATTTGTTACAAAACTTGCAAAGTATCGTATTTTTGCTAAATTTGTGTGTAAAAACAAGGAATAAAACGCTAAATAGTTACCTGCAAGCTCAAGCACTGCATCGTCTAAAAAAGGGTTGACTAAAAATTAAATGGAAATGAATAAACAAGTTAAAAACAATTTATTGAATACAATTACATTTATTTTGTATTCACTTTCTGTAAATGCTCAATCGACCATTTTACCAGTTAATTCCTATGGTGTTTGGGACAGATCAAATGCCTACGAAATTTCAGTTAATACTGATTACAACTATTTACGAGGCAAAAGCGCCGATGTAAACTGGGAAGATGTGCAACCAAATAACTCAAATCAATACGATTGGTCTGAAATTCAAACTATTTTACAAGCAGCTTACACTAATAATCAGATGGTTAATATTAGCGTAGGAGTTGGTCCCGATGCACCAGTTTGGATTTACGCTAATGGTGTAACTAGTGTGCTTACTAATGATACACAACATCCAAATTGGACACAATATCCGTATTATTTAGACATCAATTATAAAACATATTATTTCAACATGATAGAAAGTTTCGGCAATTTCTTGCGATCGCAACCAGAAACTCTATTCAATCATATTGCATATGTTCAAGTAAAAACTGGATGCACAGGTGATGAAGTTGCCTATAAGGGGGTTCCTCTCAATTCATCATATATTATTTCAGATAATCAATGGCGTGAATTCCGTTTAGAAGTATTTGAAAAATTTAGACTTACATTTAATACAGGGAATAGTAACACCCAAATTGGACTTCTTTTTAATAATATTGACCCTGTTGAAGAACCTTTAGAATGGCAATGGGTAACCAATAATGTTACTTATGGATTTGGAACAAAAGGCGGAGCTTACGCCAGAGGACATCATCTTTCAGATGAATTAGATTTTAAAACTACTTGGACACCTTATCTTGTTAATCCACAAGGATTACATTTATTTTCTGCAGCAGAAATGGATCAAACATGGACGAAGCCCCTGTACCAAATTAATGTGCCATTAGGCTTTTACTGGGGTGCATTAAGTGGGCTAAATACGGGTCTTTCGGTTTGGCTTGTTACCCAAAGTGCATTGCAAGAAGCACAATCAAAACCAGAATTACATGATGTTTTTAAGCTTTTTAATAAATATTCCAAACAAGTATATCCAAGCACTGCAGATGCTGCCTATTCCATTTTCCATGAAGGATTAAATTCTCAAAACACAATTAAATTTCCAGAAAATATTTATGGTCAAGCCAATAAGCAAAATCAGGCTCGATATATTGCTATTTGCAATGCCTATGCAAGCCGAGGTGCTCAAATGGATGATGTGTTTTCGGCTACTCAAGGACAAGTATATCAACGTGACCAGCAAACAGGGTATAATGATGCTGGATGGAACATAGAAGAAGGGAATTACGAAAGATGGATAACTCAAATAAATCCAGATTTAACTTCAATTGGTCTCTTTAGGGTGAGGGGACTTATCAATACAAGCTCATCAAAGTACGACCGTTTTGCTCGTTCTTTTGAAAACAGCAGTGGAAAAGATACTATGTATTTTAAATTCGATTCGGATGTGTTTTCACTTTCAGATCCGGACAGTTTAACATTTAAAATTACGTGGTTAGATAAAAATCCAAATTCGACTTGGGCATTGAAATATTATAATTTATTGGGCTTACAAAATGCATTAACTATATCAGGACTTGGTGACAATCAGTGGAAAACAACTAATGTAACAATTCACAATCCACTTATTAATCAAAACGGAGTTTTAGGTTCTGATTTTATCTTGGTAAATACAGATAACATTGATGACATCTTTCATGGTATTGAGGTAGATATTTCGCGAACAGATGCCTTAGCTTCTATTGATTATAATTCTGAAAACTCTGAAACATTAATTTTCCCAAACCCGACATCGTCTATGCTTTATTGGGATAAAAATATTGTATCAGATGAAATTATTATTTATAATACAAAAGGGCAAGTAGTTTCAAACATCAATAAACCTGAAAACAATTCATTAAGCTTAATGAATTTGGAGAAAGGGATGTATTATATTGTATTTCTTAAAGAGAAAAAAAGAGTTTTAACCAAGAAAGTAATAAAAGAATAAGAGGTGCTACACTTTAAAACAAAGCATACAGGTAACAGCACCTACAAAAAATTGGCGGCTCAGTGGTTAAATGAAGCTTGGTTCTTCGTATCAAGTTCACTGTTGGCAGACAGTTTGGTTCTTCGAAATCGCCAACTTCTTGTAGCCGCAAAACGTTACCATTTTTAATTAGCACAAAGAATTTTCATGACAAAAGAAAAAAAAGACAATCAAAAGACCGAGGGAGGAATTTTTAAAGTATTTGAATTTTTTACTGAGCTGATTGGCTGGTTGCAGATTTTTGCATCACCCCTATTAATAGGGCTAATACTTGGTGCAATTATTTATTTTGCAAATCCTTCTGCGGCAAGTTTAGTATTAGGAATAATTGTCTCAACAATTGGGTTGATTGTCGGTGTAATTTGGGCGACAAAAAAATGGAAAGGAAAGGGAACTATTTTTTTTCTCTCACGAATCATGGCGACACCAGATTTAGATAATGTAAAAAAAGAAAACAATAATCCAAAGGCAAAACTTAAACAAAACGAACAAGCAGATAGCCATTAACAGTAGTTTTTTTAAAAAAGTCATTAATTTATAATCACACTTATATTTTTTAATATTTTATCATTTTCTATAATCATAATGACAACTTTTACTTATAAAAAAAACAGCAAAACTTTTAGATCGTTCAACTTACATTGAGCGCATTAAGCCGTTTATTGGTAAAAACTTGATTAAAGCTTTAACTGGTCAGAGAAGAGTTGGTAAAAGTTATTTATTATTTCAGATAATTGACGAAATTCAAAAAAGCAATCCAAACACTCCAATTATCTAAATAAACAAAGAAGATTTTGCTTTTTCAGAAATAGAAACTTATTTAGGTTTAAATAATTACATTCAAACTCGGAAATCTAAAACAGAAAAAACGTATGTCTTTATAGACTAAATACAAGACATCAAAGAATTTGAAAAAGCTTTACGTTCTTTAGTTTTAGATGAAAACTTAGATGTTTAATGTAAAGGAAGCAATGCAAATACAATTGAAGGAATTCATCAACAATCATTGCTGGAATTTTTGCTAGAATGAAATGACTCATTTTCCTACCTCATAACTTTCAAACTGAGCTTGTCGAAGTTCATACCTCATAATTCATTAACTCTTTCAGAGTTCAATCAATTTATCAATTTCGTCAACAAAAAGTTCAATTTCTCCGTAATTATTTAAGGAAAAGTTTGTTTCAAATTTTACATTTTCTTTCCATTGTTCTTGCGCATAAGAGTGTTTTTGTAAAATCATTTGGTGGTAAGTGACATCAAATGTTTCAACCAATAAAACTACTTCAGCATTTCTTTCGATCAGATCTTTAACTTTTATTCCGAAAAACGGAGATTCTGTTGTGATTTTATGCACTAAAGTCCATGTTAATGGAAAAAAATTAACAGCATTATTTTCTAACACAATTTCAAAATACTGTTTATTGAATTGATTTTCAGCACCTCCTTTGTCCAAGACGAGCATCACATCGATTTTAGTTTTAAGTAAAACATCTTTTCGTTGATTAACCATTTTAAACATCACCGCTTCACCTTCCTCAAATGGAGTGATGATGATATTTTTTGAAAAAGCAATCTTAGTTTCAGCTCTGGAGAATCGTCCATAAAGTAAACCTGTTGCCAAAGCAAAACTTAAAACACCAACGAAAGCCTCGATCATTGCAATGACGTTTGCTCCCAGTCCAATTGGAGACATTGCTCCATAACCAACTGTTGTTAAAGTTTGAACAGAGAAGAAAAAAACCGCCAAAAATTCGTTTTGTGTTTCATTTACACCTTGTAATTCTTCAATTCCAACACTTAAAAAAAGGAAGGTAAAAATGATATTTAAAACCAAATAGGAAGATAAAATGTAGAATAAAAATTTCCCCCAAGAAGTTTCAATTAAGAATTTATAAAAATCTTTGAATTGAGAAATACCTCCAATTCTTTTGATATTGTAAGTTCCGTCAGAATTTAACATTCTTTTGACAGGCTTTTTGAATTTTGAGCCTAAACCTGGATCTTTTGTTGATTTCATCTTGCTAAATTACTATTTTTCTAAATAATATTCAAAGCAAAGCTTGATTTCTCAGCAAAAAATCTTTAAAATAATACTAATTTGAATCTACAATTTTCCAAGATTTTTTTAAATCCTTGTATTCATTTATAAAGAGATTTAAAGCTTGTTGTTTTTCTTCAATTGTACTTGAATTATTTTGAATAACAAAATAAGCATGCTGAATATAATCTAAAATATCTGAATTTAAAAGCACTTTTGACGCCTTAACATCAAAATTATAGGAGTCAAAAACAGTATTTATTTTGTCAATGTCCAAATAGTCTCGCACATTTTTAGCTGATTTTATGTTTAAATCAAAATAAATAGGAAGTAATTTTACATTTAACTCAAAAAAATGTTTCATTACGATAATTCCGTCATTTATTTGTTGAATGGCATCAACTTTTAATAATTTATTATGGATTGAATCAAAACGCATATACATCATAATTAGCTTTTACATATAGACGAAACAAATCATAAAAAGGTTTGTTGAAATCCTGTTTAAATGTATATAATTGCTTTTTTATCGAATATTTAAGCATTTTCAAATATCAAAAATAAAAAATAGTTGAAAACTCTGAAAATTGTTAAGAAAAAGTTTAAATCAAATGAAAGAAACCAATAAATTTAAATTATATTTGCGCATCTTTGAAAAAGGAAAATTTAAAATTCAATAACATGTCAACAGAAAAAACAAGATACTCAGACGCAGATTTAAAAGAATTTGAAGATTTAATTAACGGAAAGTTAGTTGAAGCAAATATAGATTATGATTTATTAAAAGGTTCACTTTCTTTAAGTGATGATCACGGAACGGATGATACAGGACGCACATTTAATATGATGGAAGATGGTTCTGAGACTTTATCGCGTGAAGAAGTTGCTCAATTAGCTGCTCGTCAAGAAAAATTTATTCAAAGTTTACAAAGTGCATTACAAAGAATAAAAAATAAAACTTACGGAATTTGTCGTGTTACAGGAAAATTAATTCAAAAAGAAAGATTGATGTTGGTTCCTCACGCTACAATGAGTATTGAAGCTAAAAACGCTCAAAAATAATCCGTGAAGAAAAAACTTTTAATAGTAGGTTTACTCGTATTTTTTATTTTAGCTTTAGACCAAATTCTAAAAATTTGGGTAAAAACCAATATTGGTTATAATGACGCGCCTTTAAATCTAATAGGCGATTGGTTTCGTTTAATTTATGTCGAAAATCAAGGGATGGCATTTGGTACAACTTTTGGTTCAAGCATGTGGGGTAAATTGGCATTAAGCGTATTTAGAATCGGTGCAATCATTGCAATTGGAATTTACTGGTATAGACAAGCAAAAACAAAAGTTCGACTGGAGTTTTTAATGGCTGTTGGATTAATTTTTGCTGGGGCAACTGGTAATTTAATTGACTCAATGCTGTATGATTTCATATTTAAATTTGATCCGACCATGTCCTTTAATTTAATTGAAGGTTCTGGAATAAAAAATGATTTTGGATTTTATGAACAACAAGAAGTTAGGAATACGGGTTTCCTTTTTGGAAATGTAGTCGATATGTTTCAATTTAATTTTACTTGGCCAAAATGGGTTCCCTATTTCGGTGGTGGAGAAGTCTTTCCTGCAATTTGGAACATTGCCGACTTTTCAATAAGTTGCGGTGTGGGAATGATTTTGATTAGACAAAAAAAATATTTCCCTAAAAAAGCGAAAGATGTAAAGGATGAGAATGAAGAGTGAAAAATGAAGAATTTTATTTATTCTTAACTCATAATTCATAATTCATAACCCATAATTCATAACTCATAGTTCTTTCAATCGTCCCGTTTTCTTATCAAATCCGTATGGACAATGTTTACAGCCGCTTTTGCAACCATATCCTCTTTTTAAATGATATTTTTCTGTAAATATGATATATCCTTCAGGACTTAAATAATAATCCTCTTCATCTAAGTTAGCTCTTTTAGAAAATCCTGAAAAATCGTCTGACATTGTTCTTAATTTAATTGCAAATATAATAAGGAATAAAACAAATATGATGTCATTTTGTTTCAAAAGAAAATAATCAAAATTTCTAAGTGAAAAATCGATTCAAATAAAATAAAAATAGTATCTTTACACCGAAAAAAATAAAGCAATGAATTTACACGAATATCAAGGAAAATCGATTTTAACAAAATACGGAGTTGTTGTTCAACGAGGTGTTGTTGTTGATAAAGTGGAAGATGCAGTAGCAGCTGCTAAAAAATTAACAGAAGAAAC
>CAMBRH010000200.1 GCA_945870115.1 Chitinophaga pinensis
GTTTAAAAGAAGAAATTTTTAAATTAAATCCAAAAACTAATTTAATTTCTGACAGAAAACAAATTCTTGAAAATTATACTCTTGCAAATAATAACGACACGGTAAGTCAAGAAATTGAAACCTCAAAAAGATTTGAATTTATAAAGGATTTGATTTCAAAATATGTCCAAAATAAAACTCAAAATGTCAGCAAATCAAAAAAACTGAGTTTCTATGATAAAATTACAATCCACCCTATTTTTGGTTATGTCATTTTTGCTTTAATTCTGATTTCTATTTTTCAATTAATTTTTTCAATTGCAGCTTTACCAATGGAATTAATTGATGGATCGTTTGCAGATTTTGCCTCTTGGACAGCCGAAAAATTGCCGGCAGGAATTCTTTCTGATTTGCTTACCGGTGGAATTATTCCAGGTCTTGGTGGTGTTTTGGTTTTTTTACCGCAAATATTAATCCTATTCTTCTGCCTTGGGATTTTGGAAGAAACTGGATACTTAGCAAGAGCAGTTTTTATCATGGATAGAATCATGCGCCCATTTGGATTAAATGGCAAAAGTGTCGTTCCATTAATATCAAGTTCTGCTTGCGCAATTCCTGGTATCATGGCTACAAGAACAATTTCGAATAAAAAAGAAAGATTAATTACAATTTTGATTGCACCTTTAATGAGTTGTAGCGCTAGAATTCCTGTTTTTACCTTATTAATTGCTTTAGTTATTCCAAATATATATGTTTTTGGATTTATAAACTTACAAGGTTTAACACTTTTTACCATGTATTCACTCGGAATAATCACAGCCTTATTTATAGCTTGGATTCTGAAAATTTTCATCAAAACAGAAGAAAAAAGTTTTTTTTTACTCGAAATACCAGATTTTAAGGCGCCTCGTTGGTCAAATATTTTTATTTCCCTTTTTGAAAAAGCCAAAGTTTTTGTACTTGAAGCAGGAAAAGTAATTTTAGCAATTTCAATCATTTTATGGGCTTTAGCAACTTTTGGTCCAAGCGATAAAATGGAAACCGCTGTTAAAAATATAAATTATTCACAACATCAAAATACTGATTCTTCACAAGTTGTTGCATCTGTCAAATTAGAAAATTCCTACATCGGAATTTTAGGAAAAACAATCGAACCTGTCATAAAACCATTGGGTTTTGATTGGAAAATTGGAATTTCCTTGATTACATCTTTTGCAGCGAGGGAAGTTTTTGTTGGTTCAATGGCAACAATTTATAGCGTTCACCAAGAGGACAATAAAGGACTACTGCAAACCATGCGAAATGAAAGAAATAGCCTTGGTAAACCAGTTTATTCACTTGCAACAGGATTATCTTTGATGGTTTTTTATGTCTTCGCAATGCAATGTATGGCAACTTTAGCAATCGTAAAAAGGGAAACCAAAACATGGAAATGGCCATTGATACAACTATTTTATATGGGAGCTTTGGCCTATCTTTCCAGTTTTATTGTTTATCAGGTTTTAGCTTAAACTCAGCAAAATAATTTTCAATGCAAGAAATTATTGTTTTTTTACTTATTTTTACGGCGGTAAGTTTTCTTTTTTATAAACTTTACAAACAGTTTTTTGCAAAAAAATCAACTTGTGATTCGTGCAGTTTTTCACAGTTAAATGAACCTAAAATTAAAAATGATTCAGAAATTATCGATATTAATTCCAGCCTATAACGAAGCAAAAACAATTCAATTGATTTTACAAAAAGTTTTGGAAGTTGAATTGGTGAATAATATTGAAAAAGAGATTATCATTGTGAATGATTGTTCAACAGATAAAACCTTGGAGGAAATTGAATCTTTTAAACAAAATAACTCAAATTTAGAAATCAAAGTTTTTTCTCAAAGCAAAAACCAAGGAAAAGGAGCAGCAATAAATCGTGCAATTAAAGAATGTTCTGGAGATTATCTAATTATTCAAGATGCTGATTTAGAATACGATCCCGACGAATATAATTTGTTACTCAAACCAGTTTTCAAAGACAATGCAGACGTCGTTTTTGGTTCGCGTTTTATGGGTCATCATCCACATAGAATCATGTTTTACTGGCATTCTTTAGGAAATAAATATTTGACAAATCTATCCAATATGATGACCAATTTGAATTTAACAGACATGGAAACCTGTTATAAATTAATGCGTTCATCAATAGCAAAATCAATCACAATCAAAGAAAATCGCTTCGGAATTGAACCAGAAATTACCGCTAAATTAGCCAAAATCCCAAAAATCAGAATTTACGAAGTAGGGATTTCCTACTACGGAAGAACTTACGAAGAGGGAAAAAAAATTGGTTGGAAAGATGGATTTAGAGCTTTGTGGTGTATTTTGAAATATAAATTTACGAATTAATTCAAAAATAAGCAACGTATCCAAAATGGATTTTACCGTCTCTAAACTGAATTTGATTTCCCAATTGACTTCCTAAAGCATAAGAAACAGCAAAATTTCCAATGTTTGTTCCAAAAGTGAAACCAGCACCAAATCCAAAAGGTGTGTCAGTAACAAACTTTGATGCTTTATTTTCGTACCAAGCTTGATCAAAAAAGGCAAATAAGTAAGAATTTTGATCCAATAAAAAACGGTATTCTAAACTAGAAACACTTCTTGAGGTAGCATAAATTTCTTCTTCGTTAAATCCTCTTAGTGAAATTTGACCGCCAAAGCGATAAACTTCATTTTGGTAATATGACGGAGCAAAATAGCTTTCCGAAAAATTGGCTAAGCGCAAAATATGTCTTTTTGCTAAAGGAATAAACCATTGCGCATTAAATTCAAATTTGTAAGTTGTTTCATTAAGAGTTTTCAAACTGTCATTCGTTTTTCGCGCACCAATTGTTCCTTCCAATAAAATAATCGTTCCTTTTCGAGGATTTGGCAAATAATCAATATCTTGCCTGGAGATTGATAAACCGTAAAAATTTGTTTCAACAGATTTTAAGTTAACAAAATTAGTATTTGAATTTCCTCCATTTAAAATAGAGGAAGTGTTTTTTCGGTAGAACGCTTTCAAGAAATTTCCTTGTTTTAAGGCGTATTGAACTCCAATTGTACTCTTGATTTCAATGAAAGTTGAATCTCGTTTGTACAACTGAAATTGACCATCAACACCAAAAGATGTTTGAAATAAATTTGGCAGATTACCTTGAATTTTTAAGGATTGTGTTTGAGCTTGAATATTTCTCCAATTTAAATCAAATAATTCCGCTTTTTTAAGTACATTCACTAGCTTTAAGCGCAATTCTCCTGTTAAATAAAGTTTATTTTTTACTGGATCAGGTTGCAGTCCAACAACTCCATTTATCAAACTGACAGGTTTTGCTTTGAGGTAAAGAAAAATTTCAACCCCTTCTTCGGTGAACAGGATTTCTGCAGGTTTTATTTCATTTATAAAACTAATTTGTTTAATTTTTGAACTTATCTCATTGATTTTTTGCTGATTAAAATAATCTCCTTCTTTGATTTGAATATACGAAGCAATTAATTTTTGAGAAACCAATGGATTCCCAACCATGTTAATTTTTATAATTTTAAATTCCTTTTGCTTATCAACGACTAGACGAGCTTTTAAATTCTCTTCATTAATTTCAATATTTCTTAAATAAACTTTTGAAAAAGGAAATCCATTATTTTCATACGTTTTTTGAATTTCTTGCAAAATAAAACTTATTTCTTTTGGGTTAAAAGCCAAGTTTAATATTATTTTTTCATTAATATTTCCTTTTCTTTTAATAAAATTTAAGTCTTCTTTTTCAATTAATAATGTCGCTTTTTTAAATCTGTCGCCTACATAAAAAGCAACACTAAGTTCCTTATTTTTATAAAAAATAGAATCAATTGAACTTAATAAATACCCTTTTTTTACAGCCAGAAATTTTAATTCTTTTAGGTATAAAAGTGCTTGTAGACTGTCTTTAAAATTTAAAGTTGGATTTTTTTTAATTATTTTATACGCTTCATTTGTAAAATTTACTTTGTAGTCTTTCTGAGAAACAGAAAAAAAAGAAATTATAAAAAAGAAGATAAAAATGGTGCGATTCATGTAACAAAACTGCTTGCAATTTAGCTTAAATATTTCTTTCAATAACGCATTGTTTAAAAAAATATTTTTTTATTGTAACTTTTTTAGTAACTTTGGGTTTTATATAAAAAATCAGTCTTATGAAAAAAGTATTCGCCTTGACATTAATTAGTGCATTATTTACTTTAGTTTTAGCTTCTTGTGGTTCTTCCAAAGGTAGTTGTGATGCTTATGGTAGCACAAACACAACTGAAAATACAGATTTAGCTTCTAAATAATTCATGCTTAATTAACATTTCAAGGTCATTTCGATGGCCTTTTTTTGTTGCCTTTTTTTTAGAAAATTAAATTTTAAACTTCTGTTACTTTTTTTTAAATATTCGTTATTCAATAAAAAAACTATGACTTTCAAATCAAACTTCGCAACATTATTTGTAGGAATTATTTTAACTAGTTCCTTTTTTAATTTAACTTCTTGTTCTGAACCAAAAAAAGAAGAAAAAATTGTCACAACAAAATTGAGTCAAGAAGATGCAATGAATGCAGAAATGAAAGCAATTGATGCTGAAATTCAAACTGCTGGAAAGGTTGTAACCTCATTGAGATATGGTCTTGAAAACGGTGAATATGTAGTCGTAAATGCTCATTTATCGTCCAATGACGAAATTTTAAAAATTGAAGAAGAATTTAATGATGGAGAAAAAGGAAACACTGGAATAAATGCCTTCTATTTGAAAGATGGAAATGTTTTTTTAACACGCGAATACATGGAGGACAGAGCGGTAAAATCTGCACCAAAATTTATTGAACGAATTTCTTATTATGATAAAAAGGAAAAAGTACAAAAAACGATTGAAAAAAGAGTGGATTTCGAAGAAGAAATTGATAATGCTTCCTTTGTTCCAACTAAGTTACATGCTGTAAGTATTGAAAGAGCAAAAAAAGTTTTAGACCAAAAAGATGAATTTGAAATTACTTTTCAAGGAATTTTTGACATGAATGCCACTAATTTTTTGAGCGTCGGTTCCCCTGAAAAAAATGGATATACAAGTACAATTCGCTGTGAATACGATGATGATTTTATTAGATTATTATTAAGTGATCAAAAAAAGTATTTGAACAAAAAAATTCAAGTTTCATTTCAAAATATCACAGATGCTACTGGAATGGTTTACCAATCTTATATTCAAGGGAAGTTTGAGGATTGATAATAGATATTAGGACTTTAAGATATTAGGATATTAAGACTTTGATTCATGTTTAGTCTTCGAACCGTAATGCAACGGAGTAGTAAGTCTTATTGTCATAAAGACTACCTCACCAACTGCAAAAAACCTTCTTTTTTTATCGGAAAATCAAGTTTCATTTTATCATTTTTTTCTATCAAATCAATTTCTAATTGATAAAAATAAACACCTTCACTTGCAGTTGCTGCGCCTGTCGAAGTACCATCCCAAATCGAAACAAACTTAGCAAGTTGTGAAGATTTAGAATTTCCTTCAAAAACCACATTTCCCCAACGGTTCAAAATTAAATATTTCATGGAAATTGGGATATTTGCTGAAATGCCAAAAATATCATTTACGGCATCATTATTTGGTGAAAAAATGTTTGGCATTTGAAGCATCAAACTATCGTAAACGTCTATTGTTAGAGCAAAAGTATCGGCACACTTGGGATCATTTTGCCAAGCAATTAATTCAATTTCATACACGCCACTTGTGTCTGCTAAAAAGTTGGAAAAATTTGAGTTTTGTTGTTCTTCGTTTAAAAACCATTCGTAATTTGTTGCAAAAACAGACGAGTTTGTTAAATTAACATTTAAAGGCGCTGCTCCTGTACTTGGATTTGCAGAAAACAAAGCTTGAGTTGGATTTGAAACACCTACAAAAACAACACTATCTGTAACACAGCCATTGCCATCTTTTAAATGAACTGTCACAAAACCAGAATCTAAAGCAGAAAAAGATTTTGTATAGGTACTAGAAAAAACATAAGGATTATTATCTAATGCAAATTGCAAAGGCAAAACAGCGGTGTTTTGTCCAACAATAGTTAAAGCACCTGTTTCTAAACCACAAAGCGTTGGCGAAATGCTCAAACTTTTTATTTCTGGATTATCTTTTACACGAATACTTACTGGACGCACAACCGAGCAAGAATCATTGTTCCATATTTGAACGGTAAAAACACGAGAACTATCTCCAGTAAAAATTGGGTTGGGACAGGTTGTACATGATAATACATCGGACGCTGAGCCTGTCGAAGTGTTCCATTCGTATTGTGTGCCGCCGCTGGCTGAGAGTTGTAGAGGCAAATTAGCACAAATTGTTGTGTCAGGGGATACGGAAACTGAGAATGTATCGCATGGGGAGGAGTAGGTAAGAAAAAATCCTGAGTAAATATTGTAGTGACCTTCAGAATTTGGGTATTCATATTCCAAAGACCAATCAAGTTGATTTTGATTTACCATATAACTTGCAATATCTAAAATAGCATCGGAAGAATCTATTAAATTATCTGGAGTATCATCATCTAAGCCAAACAAATCATTTTCTTGAAAATAAAAATGCCCTTTAGCTGCACCCCCTGGCCAATCAATGTTTACATTGTCTGTACCTTGAATTGTACCCACATTTATTC
>CAMBRH010000201.1 GCA_945870115.1 Chitinophaga pinensis
TATCCAAAAGCAACATTAACCATTTTGGGAAGTGGAAGCGATAAGGATAATTTAATGAACTTTTGTTCGAAAAATAAACTTTCAGATGTTGATTTTGTTGGTAAAGTTCCTAATTTTGAAGTAAATAAATATTTAGCGAAAAACGATATTTTATTAAGCGCACCAAAGATAGATAATTTTCCAATTTCTTTACTTGAAGCCTTTGAAAATGAGTCGCTTGTGATTTCATCAAATGTTGGTGGTGTACCCAATTTAATTGATAATTATGAAAATGGATTACTTTTTGAAAATGAAAGTGTAATAGCTTTAGTTAATATGATTAAATTCGCATTAGAAAATCAAACTGAATCCTTGAAAATGATTAAAAATGCACGTTTTGGCTTAGAGAAATATTCATGGAAAATGAATTCAGAAATTTTTATTAATTTGTATAAATAATTTTTTCTGATGTCATTAAGAAGTATTCTAACTAAAAAAATCATCCTTCCATTGAGCGATTTTCTTCTAAAAAGAACAATCTCTAAACATTTATCTTTTTTAAATAAAAGTCAATGGTGGACCAAAAGTGAATTAGAAAATTTTCAAAATAAACGCGTAAAATTATTGATAGAACATTCCTATAAAAATGTTCCATATTATACGGATTTATTAAATTCATTAGATTTAAAACCTGAAGATTTTCAGACAGTTGAAGATTTGAAAAAATTACCAATTTTAACCAAAGAAAATATAAGAAAAAATTTCCCAGATTTAATTTCAGATAAATCCCGCCAAAAAGGAACTTTTATGAGAGCTTCATCAAGTGGGTCGACTGGTGAACCACTGCAATATTTTTTATCTAAAGATGCTTATAGTTTTAACATTGCAGCTGGACTTCGAGCTTGGTCTTGGATGGGTTACAAATTGGGAGATAAATACATTAAAATAAGTCAAAATCAACGTTCTTCAAAAGAAAAAAAATTGCAAGATAAATTGATGAACAATGAATATTTATTCTTGAAAGATATTGACGATGAAAGTTTAAAAGATGCTATCCAAAAAATTGAGCATAATAATCCTAAAATTATTCGTTGTTATCCTGATCCACTTGAATTTTTGGCAGAAATAATGCTGAAAAATAATGTTAAAATGAATCTACAAGCACTTGCAACTACAGGAAATGTTTTACATAATTCTGCTAGAAAAAAAATTGAAGAAGCATTTTCATGTAAAATTTACGATGGCTATAGTTGTGAAGGAAGTGCACCATTTTTTCAATGTGAAAATCATGAATCGTATCATTCAGCAATGGAATATGCCGTTTCTGAATTTATTGATGTTGTTGAAACCGAAAAAGGAATTTTTCAAGGAAGACACATTGTAACTAATTTATGGAACTTCACAACTCCATTTATTCGTTATGATTCGCAAGATATTTTAGAATGGGAAGATAAAGATTGTTCATGCGGCAGAAAATTATTGAATGTAAAAAGAATAATTGGAAGGGATAATGACATTTTAATTACACCCAAAGGAAAAAGATTAATCGTACATATTTTCACAATTTACTTCTCCAAAGTCGAGGAAGTTAAACAGTTTCAGATAGTTCAAAATTCAGAAAATTCGATTGTTATCAATTTAATAGTGAAAGATTCATTTAATGATGTAACTAAAACTAACATTTTAAAATATTGGAGTGAAATAATAAACGACGAAGCAGTCAAAATAGAAATTGTTTTAAAAGACGAAATTAAAGCAAGTGCCTCAGGGAAAAGACGATTCATTATTAAAAATTTCTGAGAGTGAGTCAATTTAAAATCGAAAAATTAAGTTATCCAACTGAATTTCAATTTTCAGAAATAAGTAAATTTGTTGATAATCATCCAAATACTAATTTTTTTCAATCAATAAATTATTTTAAAGCAGCTCAAAAATCACCAAATTTAAAGCCCTATTTTTTTGTTATTTCAAAGGAGAATTTAATTGTTGGTTCTGTGCTGGTTGTGAATCAAAGTCAGATTAATTTTCCACTTTTTAATAAACTGAGTGCTAGAAATATTATTTCTGGTGGACCTTTGATTGAAAACAATGATAATGAAATTTTACTTGCTTTTTTAGATTTTTATAAAAAAAATAAACCCTTTGCTATCTATACTCAAATAAGAAATTTTAATGATATTTCAACTGGAAAAACAATTTTTGAAGAGCAGAAATTTAACTTTGAAGAACACTTAAATATTCTTGTTGATTTGAAGAAAAGTGAGGAAGAATTATGGAAGGATGTTCATACGAAGCGAAGAAATGAGATACGAAGGGCGAGTAAAGAAGGAACAATTTTTGAAAATTCAACAAGCGAAATTGAACTAAATAATGCATATTTAATTCTACAAGAAGTTTACAATAGAGCGAAACTACCATTGCCAAAAATGACTCATTTTAAAGCATTGTTTGATAATAATTCATTAAAATTATTTATTGCAAAAAATGACAATAAAACGATTGGATGCATGCTTTGTTTAGCTCACAAAGGAATTTTGTTTGATTATTATGCTGGTGCTTATTCGGCACATTACAGCAAATATCCAAATGATCTAATTCCTTGGGAAGTATTTTTATGGGCAAAGAACAATCATTTTACTCAGTTTGATTTTGGTGGTGCAGGTAAACCAAATGTTGAATACGGTGTAAGAGAATACAAAAAGAAATTTGGGGGTGAATTAGTTAATTTTGGTAGGTTTGAATATGCTCATTTTCCTTTTTTATTTAGTATTTTGTCAAGACTTTTTAAATTTATTCAAAAAATCAAAAAATGAAGACTAGGAAACTTTCTTGCATATTGATAACTAATAAAAATTCATGGGTTTCTGAACCAATAATTGAAGAATTATTTTCTGAAAATTCAATAGAGTTAAAATCAGTCATATTTTATTCAGCTAAAAAAAATTGGAAACTAATAAAAAAACGACTTTTACAATATGGTTTTTCAAAGTTTTTTTGGAAAATGGTTGACGTTTTAAAGAATAAATCAACTTTCATAATTTCCAATAAAAATAAATCTTCAGTAAAAACTTCTTTTCAAAATGTTAAATTTAATAATATTCCTTTTGAAATTTCAACAGACTTAAATTCTATTGATACGATTAATTTTATCAATAAACTGAATCCTGATGTTGTTTTGGTTTGTTCATGTAGTCAAATATTCAAAGCTCCATTTTTACAGAATAATGAAATCACTTTTTTGAATTTTCACGATTCTTTATTGCCTCTACACAAAGGTCCTTCACCGTCTTTTTGGGTTCTTTTTAATGAAGAAAAAGAAACTGGATATACGATTCACAGGATCGTGGAAAAAATTGATGCTGGTGAAATTATTTTTCAAGAAAAAGTTAAAGTTGAAAATGTATTTACTGAAGAAGAACTAATTGTTAAAGTTGTAAAACAAGCTAGTAAAAGAATTGTTGAAATACTATTGAATTTAAGGGCAAATAAATTTGAAATAGATTTAAATTTAAAATCTTCTTATGAAAGATTACCAACTTTGAAACAAAGAAAACAATTATTGAAAAACTTAAAATCTATAAAATAACAGATGAAAATAATTTTCACTTTAGGTCATCCGGCTCATTTTCATTTGTATAAGAATACAATTGTTGAATTGTTAGAACAAAAGCATGAAGTTAAAATTGTTATTAGTGATAAGGATATTTTAAAAAAAATACTAGATTTATCAACTTTTGAATATACAGTTATTGCAAAATCTAAATCTAATGAAAAGCTTTTTGACAAGGCTACGAAATTAATTAAATCTTCAAGAGAATTATATAAAATCTGTAAAGAATTTAAACCAAATTTAATGGTTGGTTGCCTTTCCCAAATGGGAATTGTTGGAAGTTTGCTTAGGATTAAAACAGTTTTTAATGCAGAAGATGATGCTAGTTATACTTTTTTACAAGCAATATTGACCTATCCTTTTATGCATAAAATTTTATCTCCATTTGAGACAAATTTAAGTATTTTTAATAAGAAGAAAATAGGATATCAAGGGTATCATAAACTAGCTTATCTTCATCCCAATCGCTTTACGCCAAACTTTGAACTTGTTAAAAATACAATTGGAGAAAAACCGTACATTATCATTCGTTTGGTAAATTTGAATGCATATCACGACATAAAGGCAAAAGGCATTTCTGAAAGGGTTTTAGATGAATTAATTTCAAAAATTACTGAAAAATTTGCTGTTTACATTACTTCTGAAAAAGCCTTATCTGAAAAGTACAAAGCTTATCAATTGAATATTAATCCGAGCGATATACATCATTTTTTAGCTTTCTCACAGTTTTTTATTGGTGATAGTCAAAGTATGACTGTTGAATCTGCAATGCTTGGAATTCCAAATATTAAGTTTAATTCTTTTGCTGGTCGAATTAGTGTTCTAGAAGAATTACAACATAAATATAAACTCACAATTGGTATTAATCCAGTAGAAGAAGAAAAATTGTTTCAAACTGTAAATAGTTTTTTAGAAAATAAAAATCTAAAAGAAGAATATCAACTGAGGCGAGAAAAACTATTAAATGATAAAATTGATGTGAGTGCTTTTTTTACTTGGTTTTATTTAAATTATCCTGCAAGTGCAAAAACAATGAAAGAAAATCCTGATTATCAATTTAATTTTAAATGAAAATGGATTTCACCATAAAAATATATAAGCAACTTTTGGAAAGTCTGATTAAACAAAATTATTCTTTCCAAACTTTTGAGGATTTTATTCAAAAGCCGATAATAAAATCAATTGTTTTAAGACATGATGTTGATTTATTACCTCAAAATTCACTGAGATTTGCTAAAATTCAAGCTGACTTGGGAATTAAAGGAACATACTATTTTAGAGCTGTTCCAGAAAGTTGGGATGTTAATATAATCAAAGAAATCGCTTCTTTAGGTCATGAAATTGGTTATCACTATGAATGTTTAACAACTTGCAAAGGTAATATAGATATCTCAATCAAAGATTTTGAGAAAAATTTACTTGAATTGAGAAAATTGGCACCAGTTTCAACGATTTGTATGCACGGAAGTCCAATGTCAAAATTTGATTCTAAAGATTTATGGCTTAATAATAATTATAAAGATTTTGGAATTATTGCTGAACCATATTTTGATGTTGATTTTTCTAAAGTAACTTATCTAACTGATACGGGAAGACGTTGGGATGGAGAAAAAGTTAGCGTTAGAGATAAAGTTGATACTTCATTATATTTAAATATTCGTTCAACAGAAAATTTAATTTCGAAAGTTAATAAAGGAGAATTATCAAATCAAATTATGTTTACATTTCATCCTCAACGATGGAATAATTTTGGAATTGTTTGGTTAAAAGAATTAATTCTTCAAAATATTAAAAACCTAATCAAGAGAATTCTTTTTGTGAAAAGGTAATTTTTATTTCCATCCTATATGAAAAAAGCAAGTGATACATTTCACTTGCTTTTTTTATGGTTGTATTTTGAATTTTCTTCATAAAAAAATCCCTTGAAATTTCTTCCAAGGGATTTTTTAATTCTGTTAAACTTTTATCTTAGTTTTTAATCACTTTCAATAATTTAGTTGAATTTCCTTGAGTGATTGTAACGTGATACATTCCCATTTGGTAATTTTCTCCTAAACTCAATTCAGTTATTTTATCCGCTTGAATTGTTACACTTTCAATTAATTTTCCAGTTACATCTGTTACTTTAACAATAACATCAGCATCATTTTCAGATGTTAATCTTACACTAAAGTTATTGATGTATGGATTCGGGAAAACAAGTGCATCGAAATTAATTGTTTCATTTGTTTCCTCATCAATTGCGTCCAATTCAGCATCAGCAATATTTGGATTGCTAAGTTTAGCTAAAGTTCCTGGCGTAGTTATGTTACAACTTGTTCCATAATTATTTTGCCATGCTCCGTTGATAAATACATCTACATCAACAACGTAAGTAGTATTAATTGCTATTCCAGTTAATTGAGAAAGCTTAAATAATCTACTTGGCTTGTCAATAGTCTGATTGAATGATGTGGCTACATTTACAACTCTAAAACGATATTGAGTGGCTCCAAAAATTGCATCTGCGTATAAATCAGTTTTAACACTTGTTAAAGTTGTTCCACATTGTGAAGTTTGTATTTTTGATGTAGGTAAAGCTGGAGTAATTATGTTACAAGGTGTTCCGTAACCAATCCATGCACCATTTACAAATACATTCACCTCAACAACATTAGTTACTCCATAAAATACGGTTGCTAATTGAGACAATTTGAAAGTTCTAGAAGCCTTAGTTATTTCTTGTACATTTGCTCCATTCGTAACTCTAAACTTGTATTGCGTAGCACTAATGATTGGGTCTGCATATAAGTCTGCTGCAACACTTGTTAACGTTGAACCACATTGTGAAACAATTATTTTAGACAAACTAGCAGCTGATCTTGTAGTAATTGGACAAGAAGTTCCGAAATCAGACCATGCCGAATTGTAAAATGCTCTACAACTTACTTGGTAAGTAACACCAGGTAAACAACCAGGTATTTGAGACATTTTAAATGTTCTTGATGGTTTTTGAATTGTTAAAGTAACTGCACCATTTACTAATCTATACTCGTAA
>CAMBRH010000202.1 GCA_945870115.1 Chitinophaga pinensis
AAATTTTCCTTACATTTGCATTTCAAAAAATAATCTTATGGCTGACGATAAAAAAATCATATTTTCAATGGCTGGAGTTTCTAAAAATACTCCTCAAGGAAAACAAATTATTAAAAACATTTACATTTCATTTTTCTATGGTGCAAAAATTGGTATCATTGGTTTAAATGGTTCAGGAAAATCTACCGTAATGAAAATTATTGCAGGTTTGGACAAATCATATTTAGGAGATGTTGTTTTTGCAGATGGTTATTCTGTTGGATATTTAGCTCAAGAGCCAGAATTAGATTTGACAAAAACAGTCAAAGAAATCGTAATGGAAGGCGCTCAAGAAACAGTTGATGTCTTGAAAGAATATGAAGAAATCAATAATTCTTTCATGGACGAAGAGATTTTGAATGACCCTGATAAAATGGATAAATTAATTGCGCGGCAAGGACTTGTTCAAGATAAAATCGATGCTTTAGATGCATGGGAATTAGATACAAAATTGGAAAGAGCAATGGATGCCTTACGATGTCCACCAGATGATCAACTGATTGAAACTCTTTCTGGAGGTGAAAAAAGACGTGTTGCCTTATGTCGTTTATTATTGCAAAATCCAGATGTATTATTATTAGATGAGCCAACGAATCACCTTGATGCAGAATCAATTGATTGGTTAGAACAACATTTGCAACAATACAAAGGAACCGTAATTGCTGTTACGCACGATAGATACTTCTTAGATAATGTTGCTGGTTGGATATTAGAACTTGATCGTGGAGAAGGAATTCCATGGAAAGGAAATTACTCTTCTTGGTTGGAGCAAAAAGGGAATCGCTTGAAAGAAGAAGAAAAAACTGCTTCGAAACGTCAAAAAATGCTTGCTCAAGAGTTAGATTGGGTACGAATGAATCCAAAAGCGCGTCAAGCAAAAAGCAAAGCACGTCTGCAAAATTACGACCGAATGCTTTCTGAAGACTTGAAAGAAAAAGAAGAAACATTGGAAATGCCTATTCCGAACGGACCACGTTTAGGGAATAATGTAATTGATGCAGAACACGTTTCAAAATCTTTTGGAGATAAATTATTATATGATGATTTGAATTTCAAACTTCCTCCAGCTGGAATTGTAGGAATTATCGGACCAAATGGAGCGGGAAAAACGACTATTTTCAAAATGATTATGGACGAATTACAAGCAGATTCCGGTGAATTTAAAGTAGGTGAAACTGTTGTAATTGGATATGTAGATCAAACGCACAAAGACATTCACGAAGATAAAACTGTTTATGATGTCATTTCAAACGGAGCTGAATATATTGAAATTGGAAATCAAAAAATCAATGCTAGAGCTTACGTTTCTAAATTTAATTTCAATGGTTCAGATCAAAACAAAAAAGTTGGAATTTTATCAGGAGGAGAAAGAAATCGTTTGCATTTAGCAATGACTCTCAAAACTGAAGCTAATGTATTACTTTTAGATGAGCCAACTAATGATATAGATGTCAATACTTTAAGAGCTTTAGAAGAAGGAATTATGAACTTTGCAGGTTGTGCCGTAGTAATTTCTCACGACAGATGGTTTTTAGATAGAATTTGTACGCATATCATAGCATTTGAGGGCGATTCACAAGTTTATACGTTTGAAGGATCTTATTCTGAATACGAAGAAAATCGTAAAAAACGTTTGGGTGATTCAGCTCCAAAAAGAATTAAATACCGTAAGTTAGTTAAATGAAAATAGCTATGAGTTATGAATGTTGAGTTATGAATTACGTTCAACACTCATAATTCAAAATTCATAACTCATAACTCAAAAAAAATGGATCCACTTCACGGAATAACTTTAGAAAAAATCGTGACTGAACTATATGAAAAATATGGTTGGGAACATTTGGGCTATTTGGTAAATATTAATTGTTTTAAAAACAATCCAACTATAAAATCAAGTTTGAAATTTTTAAGAAAAACTCCTTGGGCAAGAAAAAAAGTAGAGGATTTATATGTTGAAAGACTATGCAAATGAATGATTTAAAATAAATTAAATCATAAATAATTGTTAATTTCACCCTAAAAATTGCTTGTGGTATGGTATTTGAAAATGCAATTCCAAACTTAATTAAAATATAAAATTATGAATAAATTAGTACTCTCAATTTTTTTAGCTGTTATCAGTATTTCAGCTTCTTATTCTCAAATAACTTCAAATGTTGTTGTTTTTTCTGAAGACGGAAATCCATTTTATTTAGTCATAAATGGAATAAAACAAAATGTTGAACCAAGAACAAATATGAAAGTTGTTGGTCTAACGAATAATTCAAATCACGTAAGAATCCTTTTCAAAAATGAAAGTATTCCAAGTCTTGACAAAAAAATCTATTTTGACACAATGGGTTTTGAAGCGACAATGAGAATTACAAGAACAAAGAAAAAAGGCTATAAGTTAAAATACTTTGGTGAAATCCCTTTGAATAAAGTTCCTGTTGATAACAACCAGTGGATTACAACTTATTCAAGCACAGAATTAGGGTCAACAAATAACGGAACTACAAATAATAGTAATTCAAATACTAATATTGGTACATCATCCAATGGAAATTCGAACACCAGTACTTCAGGGTCAACTAATACAAATACTTCAAGTGGCACTACTAAAGAAGAACTTGTAGAAATGAATGGAAATACAATTGGAGTAACAAATAATGGTACATCAACTTCAACAACTACAACAACTACGAGTAATACTGGAAATACTGTTGTGACTTCAAACAATTCAGGTTCAGCTTCTGCTTCCGCTGATTTAAATTACATTTGGGTTCAAGGCTCAGCTCACCATTTTTCAGCTGTAGAGATAGACAATATTTCAACATCAATGATGGGAATGAATGTAAATGAACAAATTAAAACAACAACAGATTTTGTTTTGTTAATTAATTCAGTAGCTTCAAATGGAAATGCTTCAGGTACTTTGTATTTAGTTAGTTTTAAAGTCACTGATTCAAAAAATAATGTTTTAGCATCTTTAAATGATATACCTAAAAGTGCAATTCAAGGTGAAGTTTCTGTGGATAGAAAAGGACATTTTACATTTTTAAAGAAAGTGTTTTTAATCACTTCTGGAGCAAGCAATGTTTTGGCTTACGGTTCCGCTACTGATAACTCAGTTCAAGTTGGTGGACAAGCAGGTAATCTAAAAGTAGATGCTTACGCTGAATTTAATCCAAAAACTGGAGCTTTGAAAGCTGGATACAATGTAAAAGAAATTAAAACTACTAAAAAAGTAAACGTTTCAGTAGATCAAGAAACAGAAATGATTGATGTTTTTCCTTACGACTTTTTAGAATTGTTGGCTTTACCTGATGGTGCAATTAGTCAAGGAGATAAAATGACAGTAAAAGCAGGTATGTACACAATGAATGTTACCGCTAATTCAGTTCAAAATGGTGTTGCTCAATTAAATACAACGATGTCAACTGATAAATCTGCTGATATGTTTGGTGGAGGTGCAAATGGTACTACTGGAGGAAGTGAAATAAATATGGGAATGGAGGGGTTTGAAGGAATGGAAGGAATGGAATTGACGCAAGAAGATAAAGATGCAATGGGAATGGCGAAATCAATGTCACCTAATATGACTTGTAATATCAATTCAAACTTCAATTACGCTCAGGGAATGTTTCAAAATGTTTCGGGAACTGTAAATACTTCGATAGATACAATGGGAATGAAAATGACTGTTCAATCTGTTTTGGAAATGAAAAAAATGTAATAATAAATAAAATACTATAACGATGAGAGGCTTTACAATAATGTAAAGCCTCTTTTTATTTTTTGACTTTCAAACCAATAACATTTGGCAATTTCCAGAAATAATCATTTTTATCATTTGGATAGGTTTCAGAAACATAACTTCCAATTTTTTCAATTTTTGTGTCACCTATTTTTAAATAAATGCTAGTTTGCGGTCCACCTTCCATATAAATTGCGTTGACTAATTTAAACGGAAATTTTTGCATAAAAGCAATCATTTCATTGTGAGTATAAGGGGAGCGACAATAGATAAAATACAAAAATCCGTGTTCATCATTTGCGGTAATCAGCATACTGCATGACTGTTTTCTCTTATTCCATCCAATTGGTTTTCCATCGCAATCAAGCATTCGTAATCCTTGCGCAAAGCAAGAATAATCATTTTTAATTTTTTCAAACGGATTGCAATCTAAATCAAGAACAGTGCATTTAGGCAAAATCGTATCTTTCGGATTGAATGCAATCATCGATTTATAATTCGGATGCAAAGCTGCATTATTTGTGTGTTTGGAACTTTTTAAAAGTCCTTTGCTAAACATTTTCTTAGATAAATCATACATTCCTGCGTTGATGACAATGTCTAAATCAAAAGAATCTGCCCAAACATCTGCACTCAAAGATTTAATTTTTAAATCAGTAGCCATCATTAAGTGGAAATCAAACTGATTTGGATCAATTTTTAATAAGGTGATTTTAGAATCATTTACAATCGACTTAAAAGGAGCATCTGTTTCGCAAAAATCTATTCCTTTACCAATATTTGACCATGTAACAGGAATTGTATCTAAATTTTTTAATTTATTAATCGCAACAGAATCTTGTTGTTGCGAGCAAGAAATGAAAGGAAAAAAAAGAAATATAAAGATTATTTTTTTCAATATTAATTGGTTTAATCAAATTTAAACTTCGTCCCAATCGAATTTTTTAGATTGAATTGGAAACATGTCAAATAATTCTCCTGAATAATAAAATTGATAAGCAATCATTCCAAAAGAATATCCTTTCTCTTTGATTGTGA
This sequence comes from Chitinophaga pinensis, assembly GCA_945870115.1. Taxonomy (GTDB): domain Bacteria; phylum Bacteroidota; class Bacteroidia; order Flavobacteriales_D; family Crocinitomicaceae; genus M2408. The sequence goes on from CAMBRH010000202.1 coordinate 4,814, forward strand.
TAGTTGAGCCACCGACTTTGGGATTTTTCTTTGGAACAGATTGTGGATAACCAACATTAAAGAGTGTAGCCAAAATCTCTGGTCGCTTGTCTATTGGGAAACCTTTTTTCTCCCATTGTACTTTAACTTGTTTAATGAAAATCGCAGCATACATATAGGAATAAAAATGATTTCTAAACGAAATTAATCTATCAATTCTTTCCTGTTGTGGATTTTCAGTTTTAAAATCTAATAAGTTTTCATATTTTTCTCCCAAATAATATTCACTTGCAGGATCTTTCAAATTTGCTTCGATTTTTTGCGCAGTTAATTCCTTAATTCCAGTTACTCCTAAGGAAAATTTAGATTCGACAGAAAGAATTTTTAAAGGACCAATCCATTTTTTATAAGCTTCACGATCTGAATTAAATAAACGAATTTGTTCGCCAACCAAACAAGAAACAATTAATCGTGCCTCAACATCAGTCATTTTAGCAACTGAATCAATCATTTTTCTATCCTTTTCAACTGCGATTTTAAAATCTGTCCATTCTGACATGTTCATCCATTCATAAACACTAAGTTTGGTTCGCTTCAAATTAAAATTACTTTTGTCAGTTTTGTATTGCTTTATTTCAGAAATATATGCAGCATCTTCTTTTAAATGTAAATCGGCAGCATCCAACATGCGCAACACTTCAACTACATCATCTCCATTTTGGAAAACATGTAAAATTTGTTGAGCATTTGTAGGATAATATTTATTTAAAATTGAAATTCGATTTATTGCTTCATGCTTAAATCTAACAATTTTTAAGCTATCATTACTTATTCCTTCTTTATAATCATTGCTGATTGTTTGTAAATAACGACTGTTCTTATCAACAGCACCGCTTTCATCAGTCCATTTGTAATATATTGCAAAATAAGCTGCTGTTAAACCAAAGCCTATTACAGCGAAAGAAAATACAAAAAAATAAAATGGTATTTTAAACCATTTGCTACGAAAAAATTTCTTCAATTCTGATTAATTTAAAGAGCAAAATTAGTGATTTTATGTCATTTATACTGCAAATTACTAGTTAAAATTTTTAAAAACTGATTATTGTCATGTTTTTGTTTGATAGCTATCATTCTGAAGTCTCTTATATTTCTATTATTTTGCAATTAATTGTAAAGTTAAGATTTTGAAAACGATAGATAGTGAAATAGATCTTTTAAAAGATTTCGAGGAAAAAATAAATTCAGAAGTGAAAATAGAACCAAATGACTGGATGCCAGATGAGTATCGACAACATTTGATTCGACAAATTTCTCAGCATGCTCATTCTGAAGTTATTGGAATGCAACCGGAAGGAACTTGGATTACGAGAGCTCCATCTTTACGTAGTAAAAAAATTTTACTTGCAAAAATTCAAGATGAAGGAGGACACGGTTTATATTTATATTCTGCAGCTGAAACTTTAGGTGTAAGTCGCGATACTTTTATTAATTGGCTTCACGAAGGAAAGGCAAAATATTCTTCTGTATTCAATTATCCTACATTAAATTGGGCAGATATTGGCGCAATCGGTTGGTTGGTTGATGGAGCAGCTATAACAAATCAAGTTTCCTTACAAAGGACTTCTTACGGACCTTATTCTCGAGGAATGGTTAGAATTTGCAAAGAAGAATCCTTTCACCAAAGACAAGGTTATGAAATCATGTGGAAAATGATGGAGGGAACTAAAGATCAGCAAGAAATGGCTCAAGACGCTTTAAATAGATGGTGGTGGCCAGCTTTAATGATGTTTGGACCTCATGACACTAATTCTCCAAG
>CAMBRH010000203.1 GCA_945870115.1 Chitinophaga pinensis
GGACAAGACATTACATTTTATTTTTATGATTTAAATGCTAAATTACATATAAGTATCAATAAGAATAATAAATTATTTTTTAGTTCTTACTTCGGAAATGACATATTAAAATTAACAGATGAAGTTTCAGATAGTACTGGTTCTTTGGGTTTTGGTTTTACTTTAGGGAATTTTACTCAAACTGGGCGTTGGACACATTTATTTTCTCAAAAATTATTTGCTAATTTAACGCTGGTACATACACAATTTAAGTACAATATAAATGGAAATTTCGGAGAAAACAATATCTTAATAAAAAGTGCTGTTGAGGATTATGGATTGAAATATGATTTACAATATTTCATGAATACCAATACTAAAATACAATATGGAACAAATGTAACCAATCACCAATTTAGACCAAATGTCATTAGTACTTCTGGAGAAATTTCTGATTATTTGGCTAATACGAAAGGTGCTTTAATTTCAACTTTTGAGACAAATTCTTACTTTGATATCAAACATACAATTTCTGAAAAATGGAAAATCGACGGTGGTTTATCACTTCCGCAAAGTTTTGTAAAAGATAAGGTTTATGCAGGAATTTCTCCACGCATGAATTTAGCCTATAAAATCAATGAGAAAAATGCCATAAAACTTTCTCTCTCTAGAATGTATCAATTTATGCACAGAGTTTCGAGCAGTTCTGTTGCACTTCCTACTGATTTATGGTATCCGATTTCAAAAAATATAAAACCACAAATTGCTGACCAAATCGCATTTTCATACAACCTTAATTTACCCAAAATAAAGTCATATTTAGTTATTGAATCGTACTTCAAATACATGCAAAATTTAACTGAATACAAAGAAGGAAGTCAAATTATATTGAATGACAAATTTGAGGATTTATTAATTCAAGGAATTGGTTGGAGCAGTGGATTAGAATTTTTACTTAAAAAAGATGAAGGTAAATTAACGGGTTGGATTGGCTATACGCTTTCATCGACCAAAAGAAAATTTGAAGGATTAAATGATGGCAAAGAATTTTTTGCAAAATACGACAGAAGAAATTATTTGACTTTAGTTGCAACATATCAATTAAGAAGAAGATTATTATTTTCAATGATTTATGAAGCTGCAACTGGAGCTAGATTTACTCCCATGATTGGTCAATATTTCCTGCCAAATGCTGGTTTAACAGGTGTGGATGTTGTTCCTATTTTTGCCGAAAGAAATTCGTATAAAATGTCAGCTTCCCGTCGTTTAGACATTAATTTCATTATTAAATCAAAAAACAAACGCTTTAAAAAAGTTACTGGAGAATGGCATTTGGGATGCTACAATTTCTTTAACCGAACAACTCCTTATCAAATAAAAGTTGTTCCAAACGAAGATGGATCTTATAAATATACGCAACCAGGTTTGCTTGGCTTTATTCCTTCAATCGGATATAATTTTAAATTTTAATCATGAGAAAATTAGTTGTTTTTTCGATTTTATTGATTTCAATAATTTCTTGTCGACCAAAAGATATTGATATTGAAGTAAAAGCTGCACCTCCAAAACTGGTTGCGTTTACACACATTGTTCCAAATAACATCATGCTTGTTGTTTTAACAAAATCATTCTCTGTTTTGGAAGGTAATACTGCAGATAGCTTAGAAACTTTGCTTATTTCTGGCGCAACTGTTAAAATCAAATTTGACAATAAAACCTTTGATTTCTATGAAATTAATCCTGGTATTTACGCAAGTTTTAGCGAAGCTTACGAAGTAAATCAAGATTATGAATTAATTGCTTATTCGGGAAATGACACAATTCACTCAACTACAAAAATGTTACCACAAGTCAATTTTTCAAGTGTTTTACCTTCAGTAGAAAAATTAACAAGTGATACAAACGTTTATTTAAACCTGGCTTTTGAGGACATACCTGATATTTCAAATTGGTATTTAATTAACATCTATAAAAAGCAAGCTGGAGCAAATGGTGCTGATGGTGTAAATTATTTTCAAAATGGAAATAACACTTTAGCAAAATCCATTTTATTAAGTGACAAAGAATTTAATGGAACTTATCAAAACAATTTGCTTTTGAAAGAATTACATCACAAAGATAGTATTGTAGTGACTTTATCAAATATCAATGAAGATTATTTCAAATACCTAAGTTTTAAAATCGGAGGAGGAAGTATTTTCAATCAGTTGAATATCGAGCCGGTTGATTATCCAACAAATATCATCAATGGTTATGGATTTTTTAATACGCATTTTCCAGATATTCATTTTTTTGATTTAGGCCAATTTTGAAAAATTCAAATATGAAAAAATTGGCTTGTTTTTTTCTAGCCAAAATAGAAACAAATAATAAATAAAATGAAAATTAAAGTAATTACTGCATTAATCTTAGGTTTAACACTTTATTCTTGCGGAACTGTTAACGAAAAAAATAAGGGAAAAGGATTCAATTTATTTCCCGTTTCACAAGATATTCAATTGGGAGCAAAAGTTGCAGCAGAAATTGATGGAAATCCTGCTGAATACCCATTGTTAGATTCTGTAAAATACAGAGATGTATATCAATATGTTTATAAAGTTAGAAACAACATTTTGAATTCAGGAAAAGTGGATTTTAAAGATGATTTCAAGTGGAAAATAAAAATCATTCACGACGATAAAACCTTAAATGCGTTTTGTACTCCAGGCGGATACATTTATGTTTATACAGGAATTTTAAAATTTATGGAATCGGAAGACCAACTTGCTGGTGTTTTAGGTCACGAAATTGGACATGCTGACATGCGTCATTCTACAAGACAAATGACAGATCAATTTGGCTTACAAATTCTATTAGACATTGTAGCTGGTGACAGAGCAATGCTAAAACAAGTTACTTCGGGAATAATTGGTTTAAAATTTTCACGTAAACACGAAACAGAAGCTGACGAAAGATCAGTTTTATATTTATGTCCAACAGAATACAACGCTGATGGTGGTGCAGGTTTTTTTGAAAAAATCACAAAAATGGGAGGCGATCGTCAACCAGAATTTTTAAGCACACACCCAAATCCAGAAAATAGAATTGAACATTTTCATAACGCAAAAATTACGCAAGGTTGTCAAGGAATGAAAGATTTTAAGACAGAATATCAGCAAATGGTAGCGAAATTGCCAAAATAAATTTTTATTACATAATGATTCTACATCTTTCAAATACACAATTCATCGACACTGAAAAGGGACTAGATATTTCTCTTCCACTTACAAATGATTTAAATAATCCACGTGCGTGGTATGTAAATCCGCCAGTGATTGAGCCCGTAATGGAAAATGGATTTGTAGGTTCGGTTGCTCAAGGTGGAAACGTGAATTTTAGAAATATATTTTTTAATCCACATGGACACGGAACGCACACTGAATGTTTGGGACACATAACCGAAGAGGTTTATTCAATAAATAAAAGCTTAAAATCTTACTTTTTTCAAGCAAAAGTTATCACAATTTCACCTGAGAAAAAAGGCGAAGATTTGGTAATCACAAAAAATCAACTTGAAACCCTTTTAAAAGAAGAAATTCAAAATGCAAAGTGCGAAGCCTTGATTTTAAGAACAAACCCAAATATTGAATCCAAAAAGCATCAAAATTATTCAGCTACAAATCCACCGTATATTGAAGTTGAAGCAATAGAAATTTTAAATCAAACAAAAATCAAACATTTGTTAATCGATTTACCATCTGTTGACAGAGAAAATGATGGGGGAGTTTTGGCTTTTCATCATGCATTTTGGAAAGTTCCTGAAAATCCTCAATTTGATAAAACAATTACTGAATTGATTTTTGTGAAAGACGAAATCCTTGATGGAGATTATGTTTTAAACTTGCAAACTGCTCCTTTTGAAAATGATGCAAGTCCGAGCCGTCCAATTTTATTTGAAATTTTTACTGTATGAAACAAGTTGTAGTTGTTGGAATAGGAACAGATGTTGGAAAAACAATTGTAAGTTCTATTTTGGTCGAAAAATTCAAATGTGACTATTGGAAACCAATTCAATCAGGTGATTTGGACAATTCAGATTCTATAAAAGTTAAAAATTTATGCTCACATGAAGCTTCAATTTTACCTGAAAAGTATAAATTAACACAACCATTTTCACCCCATTATTCTGCTGAAATAGATAAAGTTGAAATTATTGAAGAAAAATTACATATCCCTTTTTCTCAAAATAACATCTTAATTGAAGCTGCTGGAGGTTTGATGGTTCCCTTAAATAACAAAAATTTATTGTTTATTGATGTTATAAAATCTTGGAATCTTCCTGTGATTTTAGTTTCAAGACATTATTTAGGAAGTATCAACCACACCATGCTTTCGTTGGAGCTTTTAAAGGCAAATAAGATTGATGTAAAAGCTTTAATTTGGATCGGAAATGAAGATAAACCAAACGAAATAGCAAGTGAAAACGCTATTTTGAATCGATTTAATATTTCCAAAACACACAAAATTCCTTTTACGGAAAAGCTTGATAAAACTTTTGTAAAATCAGAAGCAAATAAAATTAACTTCGAAATTTTTTAACTTTATTCGTGTTTATCATTTGATTTTTATATCTTTACTTCTTCAAAACTTACAATTCTTTATGAAAAATTTAATTTTAGCAACAAAAATATTTACAGGATTAATCTTTCTTACGAACTTTTCTTTTGCTCAGCCTAACGCTAAAAATTCCGAAAATAGTAATTATGTTTTCACAAAAGTGGCACATTTAGAAGCTACACCTGTTTTAAGTCAAGGGAATACAGGTACTTGTTGGAGTTTTTCTGCTTTATCATTTTTTGAATCAGAGTTAATAAGAAAAGGAAATAAAACGCCAGATGTTTTGTCAAAAATGTATGTTGTTAGAAAAGCCTATGAAGGAAAAGCTGAAAAATTTATTCGCGTTGACGGTAAAGGAAATTTCTCTGAAGGTGGAGCATTTCATGATATTCCTTGGGTAATTAAAAATTATGGAATTGTTCCTGCTGAAGTTTATAATGGCTTGAATTATGGAACAGAGGAACACGATCACAGTGAAATGTATGCTGTTCTTAATGGAGCGGTTGATGGACTTACAAAACACATCAAGAATATGAGCGACGAAGGACTTTCAGGTTCTTGGAAAATTGCTTTAGGTGGAATTTTAGATGCTTACTTAGGAAAAGATCCAAAAGAATTTGAATTTAAAGGTAAAAAATACACTCCAAAATCGTATGCTGAATCTTTGAAAATGAACATGGATGATTATGTTTCTATTACTTCATTTACTAACCACGAATTAAATAGCGAGTGCCAACTTGGGATTCAAGATAATTGGGCGTGGGCAAGCTCTTACAATGTTGCCTTACCTGATATGATGAACGTTGTTGAAAACGCCTTAAAAAACGGTTACACTGTTGCTTGGGGGGCTGATGTTTCTGAAAAAGGATTCAGTTTTAGAAATGGATTAGCAATTGTTCCAGAAGATTTATCTACTATTGACGTTAGCGGAAGAGACAATAAAAATTTCTCAAATGGAGGAGCTGATAAAACATCAAATGCATTTTTAACTCCAACAAAAGAAATCACCGTAACTCCAGAAATGCGTCAGAAAGGTTATGATAATAAAACGACAACTGATGATCACGGAATGCACATCACTGGCTTGTATAAAGATCAAAATGGAACTCGTTACTTATTGGTGAAAAACTCTTGGGGAACAGGCAATTATCCTGCTGGATATTTGTATGTTTCTGAAAATTATTTTAACCTAAAAACAATCAATATTTATTTACATAAAGATGGAATTCCATCTGATTTACGTAAAAAATTAAAAGTTTAACTCTATACTATTAACTAAAATCAGAGGTTTCAGGAAATTGAAATCTTTGTTTATTAAAAAAAATTGTCACTATGGAACGTTTAACTCCAGCAGAAGAGCAAGTAATGTTGAAATTATGGGTGCTTGAAAAAGGATCTATTCACGAAATCTTGGAACTTTATGTAGAGCCTAAACCTGCCTACAACACAACCTCAACCATTGTTCGAATTCTTGAAAAGAAGAAATTTATTAAACACCGTCCTCATGGAAAAGGATTTATCTATTTCCCGAAGATTTCACGCGAAATTTACAGAGAATATTTAGCTGACTACCTACTGAAAAACTATTTTGAAGGCGATAGAAAAAATATTTTATCTTATTACAATAGAAACAGTTCTTTGAGTGATTTACTGTGATAGAACTTGAGCTAAAAAGATCTTTAATTTTCAATAATTAATTACTAATTTTCATTATTAGATAATTTTTCATTATTTTTGAAAATGAATATTTTACAAGGAATTCTAGGCTTGATTTTTAAAATCTACATTGCAGTGGTTTTTTCTATTTGTCTCGGAATTTTTTATCTGCCTATTTTATTTTTTAAACAAAATCCGAAAACGATAAAAAAAACGTTTCAAGTGTTTAAAATTTGGAGTTGGACCTTTAGAATATTAACTTTTATTCACGTTCGTTTTGAGAAAAAATCTCAGCTGCCAAAAGCCCCATACATTGTTGTTTCTAACCACGCTTCCTATTTAGATATTTTTTTGATGTATTCAATTCTTCCGCAAAA
>CAMBRH010000204.1 GCA_945870115.1 Chitinophaga pinensis
AGATAATCTAAACAATCTTCCTCAGTTTTAAACGCTTTTCTGAAGTCATAAATACTTAATCCTTTGAACATAAATTTTAATTTTGAACAAAGGTATGACCTGAAGAACGTAAAAAACTTACGTTCACGGGAAATAACTGGGTAATTCAATAAGATTTATTTTAATACATTTATGAATCCTGTTTTTATTTCATCCTCTTTTCCATTTAAATTTCTAAATGACAATTGCCAAGTATACGTTCCCACAGGCACCATAACACCATTGTAAGTTCCGTCCCAAGATGAACTAGGATCATAAGATTCCCAAATGATTTCGCCCCACCTATTGAAAATTTTCAGGTTAAAACTGCTTAGATCAATGCCACTAATAAAAATGTCAAATGTTTGATTTAGTTCATTATTATCAGGCGTGAACGTATTTGGGATATAGATGCAAAGCTCTGGTTCAATTATTATCGGCAATGAAATGGAGTCTTGGCAACCATCAATTGATGTTACTAGTAAATTAATCACATAGGTAGCTGCAATACCTGTAGGATAGGTTATAACGGCAGATTCATTTTGACTACTAATAGCTATCGCACCATCACTTGACCAAACCCAACTTACAATTTGGCTATCTGAATTGGTCGTTGCAGTAACTGTTGGCTCCAACCAACTTAAAAGGTTGTCGGATAATGAAAAAGTTGCAGTGAGTGAGCTTGTTGTTTCAATCGTAATTGAGGTGTCGTATGAACATCCATTTTGATCAGTTATGGTTACCGAATATAATCCACTTGAAAGATTTGAAATGGTAGAAAAAGAACTTCCAGATGGAGTCCATAAGTAAGAGTATGGTGAAGTTCCACCAGAAGCAGTTACGGAGGCTGAACCATTAGAATCCTGACAATTGGCATCTGCTTTACTTATAATTCCCGAAAGTGGGTTTGCTGGTCCCGAAATAACAATTGTATCGTTTAAACTACAATTGTTAACATCTGTTATTGATATTATGTAGGTTCCTGTTGCTAAATTATTTTGAATTGGTCCAGCTAAATTACCTGGAGACCAAGTATAATTATATGGTCCGTTTCCACCTCCCGCATCAAGTGTACAGGCCCCGTTATTTTCCCCAAAGCAATTAACATTTTGTAAATTAATGATAGTTGAAGAAATCTGATTCGTGCAAGGATTACATGCTAAAATTTCAATTGTATCAGTTAAGTAGGTACCTGGGTCGGCGTGACAATAATCGCCAACAGTAAAAGAATAAATACCAGGAGCATTTAATGTTACAATTGGCCCAGTCACTCCATTGCTCCAAACATATCCTGGATAAATTGGTGGTTGAAATAGCACCTGATAAAAAGATAAATCCAAGGTTAAAGGTCCATTGCATAAATCATAGGAATCAGGAATAAAATCATAAGAAGAACCTCCTGTATAAATTGGATTTGGTGCTGTGTTTGGTATAGCTAAACAACAATTACCACCATTACTGATAGAATATGTACCTGAAAAACAAGAGTAATTTGTTGTATGGGAAAATAAAGTTGTACCAGCTCCAAACTCAGCAAGAAAAAACTGAATTATTTGAGGAGAAGAGTTTCCTCCTCCAGCATTTGAACTTGAGCAATTTCCTTCCGCACCAACCATACAGTTAACAAGAGCAGGTAGACCAGGTCCTAGTGCTTCGCCCAAATAGTTTGCTATGGCTGGTGAGCCAGTGTTTCCTGAATAAATAGTAACAATTCCAGGTGCAACTCCATTAATTGTTGTTGTAGCGATATTTGAGCCACAATTAGTATTATTTTGGCCATTGAAACCAGCATATATTACTTCGGTAATGTTACCCACGAAAGGTCCTGAAAAATTTACTTCTGTTGCTTCGTAAGTACAAATTCCAATTTTTAAATTAGGAATATTTTGATCTACGTTAATGTTTAAAACACCACCTTCATAATTAGAATAAAGCACCATATTTCCATTTATGTCGCAGATGTTTGTGGGATTCGCACCGGGTGGCTCTATGCAACAAGTTCCACCATCCGAAATATTGAAAGTTTCGTTTAAATAACAACTATATTGAGTATTGTGGAAATACAATTGACCGCCAGTTTGATTTTCAAAGTAATAAACTATCTCATCAGGTGTATTGCCGCCTCCAGCATTGTTAAGTGTATCACATTGACCAGAAGTACCAATCATTACTCCGCCCCATGGTCCAGCTCCATTTCCATGAGCAGGTGTGTAGCCAACTGCTGGTGGATTTTGCGGTGGATTAATTGTTATAAGACCTGCTGCTACACCATTTATACTGGTAGGAAAATTTCCTTGACCACAGTTGTTGTTGTTTTGTGCTGAATTGAAACCAGCATAAATTACCTCTGTTATATTACCTACGAATGGCCCTGTGAAGGTAACTTGAACAGGTTCGTATGTGCAAATGCCCACTTTTAGATTTGGAATATTCTGATCGATGTTAATTGTGACAATTCCACCATCATAATTTGAATAAATAACTAAATTTCCTGTCTGATTGCATATTGTTTGACTAAAAACATTTGAAGCAGAAAGGAGGGAAAAGAAAAGTGCCAACGAATAAAAAAGCAAATTTTTCCGATCAAGACAAGTTGATTCTAATAGTCTGTAATTTAAAGAGTTTTCTTTATTTTCCATTTATTGGTCTTAAATCTTTTTTAACAAATTTACAGAAAAAAAGTTTTAATCCTTTATTAATTAATTGTCCCCTTCTAATCCAAGAATTTCAAGCTTAACAAAAATTGGAATCAGGAATTAATAATGAAGTAGAGGTTTCTTTTGGGTTTCTTTTGGCGATAAAGTTGAGGAAGTGAAATCTTAGTTTTGGAGATAAATTGTTTTAGATAGAAGATTTATTAGCGAATGGAGTGAGAACTCCATCGCTGCATGGGGAAATTCTATTGACAATATCGTCCAATTAATTTATATGCGTGTGAATTTCCAAGTTCACCTGCTTTACTAAAATCCGAGCATCCTGACGTCTTCTGCTTTAACATTATTTTACAAAGACCTCGATTAATATATCCAATAGTTTCACTAGGATCCAACTTTAAAATTAAATTGCAGTCTGCAATTGCGTTATTGTAATCTCCCAAGGAATACCTTGAATAACTTCTGTTTATAAGAGCTGTAATGTTTTTTGAATCTTTTTTTAAAACAAGATCACAATCCGATATTGCTCCAAAATTATCTTTCATTTGTTGTTTACAATATGCTCTATGATTGTAAACCTTTAAAACGTCCAAATCATCTGGGTATTTTGACAAAAATAAAGAAAAGTCTGCAATAGCTCCTGAATAATCTTCAAGTTCTATCTTTTCATATCCACTATTGTACAAGTCATCGGCAGTCTGATTAAAACCATAAGTAACAAATAATAAAAAAAATACATACATTGATAACTTCATGACTTGAAAAAGATTTACTCACAAAAATACAAAAAAAAAATTGAGAACCACTTTATTTCTTTTCATATAAATCCAAAATGTTTATTCCATTATTAATAATACATTTTATGATTCAAAGAAGGATAAATGTAATTCTAAATCAGAAAATAATCTACAAAATCTAATAGAAATTAAACCATCTTTTATAAAATCAAATTCTGAATCTGTAAAATTTGTTTTATTTATGTTTTCCAAAAAGTAGTTTTGTGATACGTCTTTCTCTTGTAAAATATAGCCCTCAAAAGAAATATCACTTTTTACTAATCCAACAAAATCGATAAAAAAAGAATTAATTTCTTGTTTTTTAATTATGACTTCAAATGTTTTGTAATTTCCTTTTTCATTATGTATAATTTTAGTTTCTTTAAAAATAGGGTGAGATTTTTCCAAATTATTTTCATCCAAGTTAAATAATTTACAAAATTTTACTGCGAAATCTTTCATTTTCTGTTTGTTTTTTTCTAAAATTACGAATATTATTTTAAACCAGAAAGGTTTTTTAACACCTTCAAAAATCAATAAATAACTTTTCTTTAACTAATAATGTACTTTAGATTAAAGGTATTTAACAAAAATTAACAATATCGCACGCACGAATCTTTCGTTTAAATTTTACGTCTAAAACAAATCTGAATGTGTTCCAGTTCTTGTAAGAGAAACTAATTTTATTTCATCATCTTGTTTCCAAATTAATAACCAGTCTGGCTTTATGTGACATTCCCAGTAACCTTTAAAATTTCCTTTTAGTAAATGTGGTTTGTATTTTGAATCTATTTTACCATTTTCTACCAACTGTGTAACAACAATATCTAGAAATTCCAGTTTTAAACCTCTCTTTTTGGCAAGTTTAAGGTCTTTCTTAAACAGATTGGAAAGTTCTAATTCATACATTAGTAGAGTTGTTTTCTAAATTCAGACAACGACACTTTTGTAGTTTTTCCCTCTTCAACTTCTTTTATAGCCTCTAATGTTTCTTCATTGGGAAAATGCAAAACCTCAACACCATTTTTTTCTGAAGAGCCAAATTTAATCAAATCTAAAATGATTTTCCCCATTTTAGTTTTTTCGTTTATTTTTAGTGTTAATGTTGTCATTACTTTTTTTTTACACAAATTTACAAAAAATAGTTCCATAAAACAAAAAATCCTCTATCTCCCAAAAATCAAAGTCTTTTGTCTAATGTCTTCCAGTCTTAACTCTCAGAAACTACATGTTTCTGCGGTACTGCCCTCCAACTTCAAACAAAGCATTCGTAATCTCACCCAAACTCGCATATTTACACATTTCCATCAATTGCTCAAACATGTTTTTGTTTTGAATCGCAGCTTGCTGAATGTCCTGTATTCCCGCTTCTTTTTTGTCTAAATGTGCTTTTTGAAGATTTGCCAACATTCCGATTTGGTATTGTTTTTCCTCTTCGGTTGCACGAACAACTTCTTTAGGTAAAACAGTTGGAGAACCTTTTGAACTTAAGAAAGTATTTACACCAATAATTGGAAATTCACCGTTATGTTTCAAAGTTTCGTAATATAAAGATTCTTCTTGAATTTTTGAACGTTGGTACATCGTTTCCATCGCACCTAAAACTCCTCCACGTTCCGTAATTCTGTCAAATTCAGTTAAAACTGCTTCTTCCACTAAATCCGTTAATTCTTCAATAATGAATGAACCTTGAAGCGGATTTTCGTTTTTCGCTAAACCTAATTCACGGTTGATAATCAACTGAATAGCCATTGCTCTTCTAACAGATTCTTCCGTTGGAGTTGTAATTGCTTCGTCGTAAGCGTTGGTATGCAATGAATTACAATTATCATAAATCGCATACAAAGCTTGCAAGGTTGTACGAATATCGTTGAAATCAATTTCTTGTGCATGCAATGAACGACCAGAAGTTTGAATGTGGTATTTCAACATTTGCGCTCTTGGATTTGCACCGTATTTTTTCGCCATAGCTTTCGCCCAAATTCTTCTCGCAACACGACCAATCACAGCGTATTCTGGATCGATTCCGTTTGAGAAAAAGAAGGATAAATTCGGTCCAAAATCATTGATACTCATTCCACGACTTAAATAGTATTCCACGTAAGTGAAACCATTTGAAAGCGTAAATGCCAACTGTGTAATTGGATTTGCTCCAGCTTCCGCAATGTGATAACCAGAAATAGAAACAGAGTAAAAATTTCTAACTCCTTTGTCAATGAAATATTGTTGCACATCGCCCATCAAACGCAAAGCAAATTCAGTTGAGAAAATACAGGTATTTTGTGCCTGATCTTCTTTTAAAATATCTGCTTGTACCGTCCCACGAACTTGCATCAAAGTTTCCGTTTTGATTTTTTGATACACATCAGCAGGAAGAACTAAATCTCCAGTAACTCCTAACAACATCAAACCTAAACCATCATTTCCTTGCGGTAAATCGCCTTGATAACTTGGTCTTTCGATTCCCTTTTTCTTATAAATATCGGCAATTTTTGCTTCAATTTCTTTTTCTAATCCGTTTTCTTTGATGAATTTCTCACAATTTTGATCAATTGCAGCATTCATAAAGAAACCTAACAACATCGGTGCTGGACCGTTAATTGTCATCGAAACAGAAGTCATTGTATGCGATAAATCAAATCCAGAGTACAATTTTTTGGCATCGTCCAAACAGCAAATTGACACACCAGAATTTCCAATTTTACCGTAAATATCTGGTCTTAAATCTGGATCATTTCCGTATAAAGTTACAGAATCAAATGCCGTTGAAAGTCTTTTTGCAGGCATTCCCAAACTCACATAGTGAAAACGCTTGTTCGTTCTTTCTGGCCCACCTTCTCCTGCAAACATACGAGTTGGATCTTCTCCTTCGCGTTTGAAAGGAAATAATCCAGCTGTATATGGAAATTCTCCTGGGACATTTTCTTGTAAATTCCAACGTAAAATATCTCCCCAAGAAGTATATTTTGGAGTTGCAATTTTTGGAATTTGTAAGTGAGAAAGTGATTCTGTATGCGTGTCTAATTTCAGTATTTTATCACGGACTTTGAACTCAAAAGTTGGATTTTTATACAATTGTTTCTTTTCTTCCCACTTTTGAAGAATGTCCCAATTTTTTGGATCAAAATCTAATTTTTCTTTTTCTAA